>JAISCJ010000108.1 GCA_031265645.1 Holosporales bacterium
GAAGCATTTATAGGATGCACAGCATTAACCAGTATAAATTGCCCTTTAGTTACAACGATTGGACGAGATGCTTTTAACAATTGTAGTTCTCTTTCTCTTTGTAACTTTGGGCAATTAACGTCTATCGGAAGTAATGCGTTTAAGGGATGCAGTTTACTAAATCCTGTTCCGACTATATCGTAAGCTTCAATTGGTCTTTGTTATTACATAGTTTTAATCTGTGATGTGTTTTAATTATAAATGTATACGACATTAATGGAATCTTAGTTTCCAAGGAGTATTATGAATGACGGGGAACAGTCTAAAAGTAGATGAACTTACACACGACGACACATTCGTATTGCGTAAATTCTCAAAAACCCACATAATTACAAGCGTGGAATTCACGACAGAGTTATATATGTCTATAAAATCATACACCCCTGCATGTAAGTTGGAGGAATCTGCACGAGGGTGGTTTCTCATCGATGCAGAAGGCGTTGTTTTGGGCCGATTAGCCAGTGCAGTGGCGAATATGTTGCGCGGAAAAAATAAGGCGACGTTTACGCCTCATAACGACTGCGGTGATCATGTCGTGATTGTAAATGCCGAAAAGATATTTTTGTCTGGAAATAAATTACAGGACAAAATGTACTATCGACACTCGGGATACCCGGGAGGGTTAAAAGAGACGACTGCTGGGACCATTCTTTCGGGACGTTTCCCCGATAGAGTGATAAGAAAGGCTGTAGAGCGCATGATCCCAGATGGGCCGCTAGGACGCCAGGTTTTACGAAAGCTTCACGTGTACGCGGGTCCAAACCATCCTCATGTAGCACAGCAACCTGCTGTATTAGATTTTGCCGCAAAAAATTCAAAAAATAAAAAGAGAGGATAATTATGACAGGCCTTGGTGCTCTAAAAGATGTCGTTCAGGATATATCTCTGCCGTCCGTTGAGACGCCGTCGCGCCCTTCGCGTCAATATGTGCAGGTGCTAGACAGCAAAGGACGGTCGTATGCCACGGGGAAACGTAAAAACGCAATAGCGAGGGTGTGGCTAAAACCGGGAACGGGGCGAATTATCGTAAATGGACGGAACAGTGTAGAATATTTCGCTCGTCCAGTTTTGCAAATGTTGATTGAGCAACCATTTGACGTTACTCATAGAGCACAGCAATATGACGTGTGGTGCACAGCAATTGGAGGCGGCCTGTCAGGACAAGCAGGAGCCGTACGGCATGGAATAAGCAAGGCTCTGGTCTTGTTTGAGCCAGAGCTTCGTCCCATTCTAAAGAATGGTGGTTTTCTCACAAGAGATAGTCGCGTGGTTGAACGGAAAAAATACGGCCAACCAAAAGCAAGAAAGCGCTTCCAGTTCTCGAAGCGTTAACGTAAAACGTAAGGAGAGCGTTGAGAAACAAATGTTTCCAGGCTCTCCTAAAAAAAATTAGACCAATTATAAAAAAAAATGCTCTGCCCGAAAGGGCCGTGAGGAGATATGAATCAATTTTGCGAAAATTTGCTACACGCAGGCTTAAACCTGATGCATGTTATGAACGATACATTGTGGGAATATGTCGATTTTTATATAATATTAGCTATTGGTTTGTACCTGACTTTCAAGTCAAACTTCTTTCAAATTAGAACGATAATACGCCCAAGAGAAACGTTTCGCCACCTAAAGAGAATTTCTGAGGACGATCGGATAAACGGCGGAATTCGCCCGCTGCGCCTATATTTTTCGTCAATGGGAGGATCTATCGGCATTGGAAACATTGGTGGCATAGTATCTGCGGTCTCGATTGGCGGACCAGGCGGTTTGTTTTGGATGTGGGTCGCCGTTTTTGTTGGGATGTTGGTAAAATACGCAGAAATATTTCTTGGAATAAAATACAGGGTGAAAAATAAATCAGGCGGCTATGACGGCGGCGCGATGTATTATTTGTCGCATGCATTCAATAGCAAGACCATTCCTGCATTCTTTTGCATATTAATGTGCATTTATGGCACAGAGATATATCAGTTTAAGGTTGTAGAAGATGCATTCGTTGAAACGTTCGGGTTAAACCGCATTGCCGTTGTCGCATGCTTATTAGGTTTGACAACATACGTCACAGTGGGAGGCGTAAAACGACTATCATCTGTTTGCACAGTATTGATGCCGATATTTCTGGCTTTGTACACATTTGTTTGTGTGTACGTAATAATCCGCTCAAATGTGAATTTCGGAGAACTGTTTTCCGATGTATTGAAATCGGCGTTTTCAGGGCGTGCTGCAGTTGGCGGGTTCGTTGGCAGCTCGTTTATGACGACTGTACAGCAAGGGATGTCAAACGCGATCTATTCAGGGGACATCGGCATGGGATATGACTCCGTGATTCAATCCGAAACTCAGATATCTGAGCCTGGGATTCAAGCAAGAACGGCTATGTTTTCATTGTTTACGGACTGCACTATTTGCACGCTTTCCGTATTGCTAGTACTGTGCACAAATCAATGGAGCGCTGGATACACGCATGGCTTTGACTTTGTTGTTGCTGCGTTGTCTCCATATGTGCCTGGTGTGAAACAGTTAATGGCTGTATTTTTCGCATTAGCGGGGCTCACAACCATTTTTGGATACCAAGCCGTAGCAACGAAAAGCGCGAAAACCCTGTCACCCAAAGGTCCATCAATTTACTTGATTTACTCAATTGCTGCGTTTATTGCGTTTTCATTTTTGGATCAAAACTTTGCAAGAGAAATTATGTTCATCGCAGGAGGACTTATTGTACTTGTTAACTTAATCGGCATATTTGTATTGAGGAAAGAAATTCAGTTTTCACGACATGTGTAACACATTAAGCTTCCACTAATGTCTGTCGATTCTTGCCATTAAATTATGTTGATTTTTTAAGCTGGCGGAGACAGCCATTAGTAGGATGTTAATATTAATGAAATCTTAATATTTACTTGCATTACTGTTATCAAAATCTTTTGGACTAGCCAATGCAGAATGTGCCATCCAAAGGGAAGATCGTGCGTTCGAAAACAAGTTTATAAAATTCTGTGTCGTTTGAGTAAATACTACATCAGGGGAAACCGAGCGCAACTCCGCGATGCGTTCGGCGACCAGTTTCACGTATGCAGGCTCATTTTGTTTGCCCCTGTATGGAGTCGGTGCCAAGAAAGGAGAGTCCGTCTCTACAAGGAGGCGATCCAAAGGAACATAAGTCGCAACGTCATGCACAGAGACTGCGTTTTTAAATGTTACTATTCCTGATAACGAAATCAGATACCCCATATCTAAAGCCTTTCGCGCCTGATCAACTCCCTCGCAAAAACAATGAAATATTCCACGTACGCTAGGAAAATTGCGTACGACACTCAGCGTGTCTTCAAATGCGTTTCTTGTGTGAATGTATACGGGCTTGCCATGCGTTTCTGCAAGATGAAGCTGATACTCAAATGCTGCCTTTTGCCGATGCACATTTTCCTGATCAGGATTGTCCTTATAATCTAAGCCAATTTCCCCAATGCCAATTACGTGATCATCCTTGATATAGATACATGCGTTGTCGAAGTCTTCCTTCTGCAAAAGCCCAATATTATCAGGGTGAACGCCAATCGTCATGCTGCAACAGTCTATATGACTGTCGCAAATTTCTTTCAACCTTGTAAAATCATCGATTTCGGTCCCAATCGTGACCATCCACGTGACGCCGGCATTTTTTGCTCGCGCGATAATTGAATCGAGATCATAAAACGAATCCAAATGGCAGTGTGAATCAACAATCATCGATTATGCCAACGTAGTTAAAGATACGCCAGGAAAGGCGACTTTTATGATCCCCCCCCAGTTGCAAATGGCGATAGAATCGCTGTTTAAAATTGGAAAATTTTTGATCATTATTGTCGGACTCAAGGGCAACCATGGGGACACCGTCATCGGAATGCACGGCATTGGGGCGCCTAAGGCCGCTGCAACCATGGGGTTTGCAATGCTCATGCACATCGCAAAAGGCATGATGTTTAGCAGCGGAATATGATCCATTATTGTAGCACCAGGAAAATTTTTGAACATGGTCATGTTCATTGGGAGCACCATAAATGGCGCAGGAGCGGCTCCAAAAGTGCACTGGCATAAACCGTTCAAAAGTACTGGCATTCCCATTTTTAATCCTACCCATTCTTAATCCTACTTCAGCAAACTTTGTCGCATTACTCCGCTTGGTTTACCCTGCTTTTAATCTTTTCATTGATCTTTACAGCGTATGATTCCACGATACTATTCGTTATAAGTGGCATTCTGTCTAAAGCGCTTTGCTCCACAAATGACTTTTTCGCGCGTTCTATCCCTTCAATTTTTTCGGCATTCAGCGCATCCGCTGCACTGTCGATCGAAGTGCCAGTGACAATAACGCAAACGGGTATCCCTGCACTATTTACTTCAAATGAGAGCGAGTTGTTTTTTTGCAACATCAAGCGCTCGACAGTATCGGATGAAAACATTTCCAATAACGGACTGTTTTTACTCATCAGGTCCAAACGAGATGTTTTGACCTCAGTTTTCTTCACTTTCAACTTCGTTTTATCAATTGCTTCGCGCCACAGAGGAAAATCATCCTGAGCAGCGCCGAAGAATTTTGACAAACGATCAAAGCTTTTCGTGACTTGTTCGTGTTTGCGATAATCTTCCTGAACCTGTTTTTTAACGGAATCCAATGGCGGCGTGTGCTTATCTTTAATGTCAGAAACTCGAACCAATACGGAACAAGTTGAAGAATCTAGAAATGGACTATCACAATTTTTTTGATCCAATTCAAACGCATGTTCAATTACGGACGTTGCGATTTTTTCATCCAATCCGGCGTCACGTAGCCGATCCGAAGCGTTGTTACGATTGAATTCAACTATCAAAATTTTTGCATTTGCATTCTTTGCGACATCCTCTATTGGCGTATCGCATGCCAGCTCATCTTCTATTGAGTTCTTCAGTTGTTCAATTTTTCCTGGCAATTTTCTTCTTTTAAGCTCTTGTTCAACAGTTTCCCGAGATACCGTTTGCCCTGGAATTTTCGTAATTTTTGTCACAACATAAATTGCATGCTTGCGCCCTACAGCGACAGGTCCCCAAGGAATCCACTCATCGCGCTCCGCCAAGGCTTCATAAACGGGCGGAGGTAAAGTTGATACGTCAACCGAGTAAACAGCTGCACTTGGGAAAACACTTTTTATTCCAGTCACAGACTTTTCCCTTAGAACGACTTTTTGAGCGTCATTGGCATCGGATTCCGAATCAAAGACGACAGCATGGACCTCGCGTTTTTCGCTTGCCTTTACTGTATGCATGTTAAGCTCGTCCGTAACTTCTTGTTCTGACAAAGTTAGTCCTGAGACAATTGCATTATGGTCCAGCACAAGCAAGCGAATACTTCTTTCCTCTGGAACCTCATATTTACTGCTGTGGTCTTGAAGCCATGCCTCTAATTTTTCGACAGGAACATCTGACTTTTCAGCTTTCTCTGGAGGCAGTTCCACAATCGTGAAATGTCGCTTCCGTCGCATTACATCAACAAGAAAATCAACATAAGGCTGATTCAACACGATACCAGACATCACTGGCACTAAAAGTTGCTGCTCAGTGAGATTTTGCTTCACATATCCGAAAAAAGCCTTTGGAGAAGAGCCTCCGCTTGCCAATGCCTGAGCAAATAAATCGCTATCAAACTGGCCATTTTTTTGAAAACCGGGGATACCCTTGACCAGATTTTGCACAGCACTTAGTGGCGCAAGAATACCCAACCGCTCAGGCTCATGTCCCATTATTTTAAATGAGATAAGTTGATCTAAAACCTCATCTGCTGCGCGAGCTATTGCCGCGTCGCCCGCCTTGGCAGCAAGCAGTTTTCCACGATAGCTTCCGAACGTGTGGTAGTATTCATCGAAAGATATGCGCAATTTGCCCATCTTTGCAACTGGAGGAGTTGCCATAACAATGCGCACAACGTCGGCAATTCCGAACACGACGAAGCTTGCCCCGATGATCGACAGGACTATCTTTATTACTAAGCTACCCGATTGGGCGCGAATCTGCTGTAACATGCGGGGTTTTATGATGAGGTAAGTACTTATTCAGTCTAAACAAAAGGGACTCAACCTTCAAGGAGTTGTCTGTGTATGTGTGCTGGTTCATCTACTTTGGGACAGTTTTTCGTCAGATAGAATGCCCTGAAGATGCTCCATTGGCGTTCTCCAATTCAAGGCGACGTGATGTCGTTCGTTATTGCATTTTTTGCTCAGCATTAGCTCTTTTTATACCACTCATCGAATATACTTTACAATAGACAGTGTTTATGCGTTTTAGACAAGAATAATGCAATGCATGAATATATGAACAAGCTGACTCTTAAATTGCACTTGGTATGTGAATTGGCACCACATAGAGAGCGATTTGACAATTTTTAGATTGCATTTAATCCGTGTTCGGAATGCGCAAAAGAACAATAGCTTTAGAAAATTGGAACATTGGAGAATTAGTAGAAGGTTAGACCCATCACAAAGTGAAAATCTCTGCTCCTGATGCCGTAACTCCGATGGAGTGTTCGAACTGCGCAGATAAAGATAAGTCTTGCGTTACAACGGTCCAGTCGTCTTCTAAAAGAAAAACGTCTGGAACGCCGGCGTTGATCATCGGTTCAATCGTGAAAAACATGCCTTCTTTCAAAATCAATTTATTTTCTTGATTTCTGTAGTGCAAAACTTGAGGCTCCGCATGATATGTCTGCCCAATTCCGTGCCCACAATAATCCCGAACGACTGAAAAACCATGGTTATTAACAAAATCTTCTATGCAGTTTCCAATATCATTAAGTCGTGCACCAGGACGAACCAAGGCGATCGCCTTCATTAATGCTTCATGCGTTACCTTGATCAACTTTTCCGCAGATTTTGACACGTTTCCAACCGTAAACATGCGACTTGTGTCTCCGAACCATCCTTTAAGGATTACAGCTACATCGATGTTTAATATGTCACCAATGCGCAAGCGCTCAGGCCCCGGAATGCCATGACATACAACGTAATTTAGCGATATGCAGGTCGAGTTCGGGTAGCCCTCATAGTTGAGCGAAGCAGGAATTGCCCCTTTTGAAATAATATATTCGTAGCACAACTTATCTAGCTCAAGAGTAGAAATCCCCTCTTTTATAAAAGGCGCAATGTAATCCAACACGGATGCCGCCAATCGGCCAGCTGCTCGCATGTGCTCAAAATCTTCGGGCTTATGGATTTTTACTTTAGACATAAACGATGTACAGAATATAGCTTAATACAAAGAAATGTACGAAGTTTGCGCTGTTTTGTCAAAACGCTATTCACGGATGAGCACTGCTTTTTCTTTGCTGCCTTTTTTGTAAAGTTCATTATTATGAAGGTTCAGTATATGTTATAAAGTACGAGTTGGTTGAACAAATACAAAACGGTAAAATATGACTATCTTAAATGACGCGTGGATTCGTCAGCAATCGCTTCAGCGCGGAATGATTGCCCCTTTCGTAGAAGATTTACGCTCTGACAACGTTGTCTCTTTTGGATTGTCGTCGTATGGATATGATGCGCGAGTTTCTGACGAGTTTAAGGTCTTT
>JAISCJ010000122.1 GCA_031265645.1 Holosporales bacterium
CGGTTCTTTAGCAGATGTCATTCGTGATTTGCACCGAGAAGGTGATGCTGGAGACCAATCTTATAGCGAGCGGCAGATATACCAGTTGGCATTTGATCGATTTGTTAGAGAGTTGTCCATTGTGGAAGAGCTTGACGAAGAAGCCGCGTCACAGAAAGTGCAAGAACTTCTTCACGTTGCGTAACGAAGATAATGCCAGGTAAACTTTTTTGTCAGTTCGCCATGGTGATTTTTGGCGCGTCTGGTGGGCTCTCGTTTTTTTCACTGACACTGCTGCTTTTTTATCGCATGTCATATGAAGGAATAGATCAGCACACGATAAGATGGTTTGCCCTGGCTGCCATTCCATATAACATACGATTTTTATTACCGTATTTAATCGATTCTGTGAAAATTCCATATTGGTCGAATGCAATTGGACAACGAAAATCTTGGGGCTATTTGACTCACTCTTTGGGGATGTTGTGCTTCTTTGTCTTAGGCTGTATCGATCCAACACAGAATCTTCCATTTTTATTCGCATTTGTTCTTGTTTCCGCGCTTTTAGCCGCAATGCAAGATATCGTATCTGATGCGTATCGATTTAGCATGGTTGATGTATTGTCAATAACGGAGAGCGTTCCTTTGCACACGATAGGATTCAGGAGCGGCAAGCTTTTGGTTGCCTCTGTAATCCCCATATTAGCAAGTTCCGTCGGTTGGGCAGTAGCACACGGTTGTGTACTCGGAATAAAGCTGATTGCGCTAGCACTTTTGTTCTTTTTGCCTGAGCCAAAATACACCGCTTCTCGCAAAAACGAAAGCTCTTCCACGTCCGTATACAACGCGCTCGTTGCCATTATTGACGCGCTAAAAGACGCCTTGAAAAGGCCTGGTGTATGGGTATTTTTAGGCGTATTTCTTTTAACAAAAGCGATTGACGTTGTTCTTGGTCCACTTGAAACTGTTTTTATGGGGCAAATAAAAGTATCAAGTAGCCAGTACGGATGGTTTAAGGGCGGAATGGGCGGAATAGTATCTTTTATCGGCGTTTGGATCGCTGGGCCTTTAGCTCGAAAACTTTCAATAAACACCGCCTTAAAGGTTGCATGCTTAGGATTAAGCTCTTCTGGTGTGCTATCTTTAATTCTAGCACATATTCCAACAACTGCTGCATCATTCAAATATGTGCTAACGAGCATTGCTGCGATTCAAGAATTTCACCTCGGAGTAGTTTTAACTCTTGCTGTGATCTATGTTTCGTCATTTTGCAATAAGTCAGACAGCATTTACGACTTTACATTGTTTAGTTCAATAGGCTCAATGGGGCGGACACTTCTAACATTTTTCCTCAGCGAGATTTGTTATGTAATTGGTTGGGTTCCTATATTTTTTCTGCCACTTCTTCTGTGTATTCCGCTATTTTGGTTGCTAGGACGAGATTTTTCCAGCAAGCAGCGCTTGAATTAAAACGTTGACTCGCAAGCTAATTTGATATGCCTATTAATGAATTAATCCATTCCTTGTCAAAAATG
Source organism: Holosporales bacterium (assembly GCA_031265645.1). GTDB lineage: Bacteria > Pseudomonadota > Alphaproteobacteria > BNTO01 > BNTO01 > JAIRNK01. The sequence goes on from JAISCJ010000122.1 coordinate 1,515, forward strand.
CCTGGTGTCGGACATCGTTTGGCTCAGAGAATGACGTTGTTCCTTCTAAAAAATGAAAAGGTAGCAATTGCACAATTAGTCGGCGCGCTTCAAAATGTATACAACAACGTGCATAAATGCAAATGCTGCGGAAATTTTAGCTCTGCGCACATTTGCAATATTTGCTCCGATTCAAAACGTGATGCAACACAACTGTGCATTGTTGAAACAGTGTCTGATTTATGGGCATTGGAGCGAGCAAAATTTTTTAATGGGCGGTACCACATATTAGGCGGCGTGTTATCCGCCATAGACAATGTCGGACCTGATAAATTAACGATCCACGGGCTACTTGAACGCATGCAGAGCGGTAAAATCGAGGAAGTCATTATTGCCCTAAGCGCAACTATTGAAGGACAGTCGACGTTGTTTTACCTAATGGACGTCCTTGAGCCGTTTCACGTTCGCATTTCGTCGTTGGCTCAAGGTGTGCCAATAGGAGGAGAACTAAATTATTTGGATAATGCAACTCTCTCCGCAGCATTTCAAGATCGGCGACTGCTTGCTTCGTAATGTGCGGTTGATACAATTTTACTTGTATTTCTGATAGCATCTCGGTATGTGAATGATTAGTTCTTTTCTTCGAATTGTTTGACGCCACGGTTAAAAAAATTGCATTAGTAGTCGCCGTATCGTTCTTAGTGATAGTAACGATCGCTAGGCCATTGAATGTGCGCCCTTGTGTAAATGTATACGGTTGGTATGGTGTTTTGCCTCAGTCGATTCTTGAGCAATTTGAAAACGAAACAGGGATTCACGTTCACTACGATGTCTTTGACAACAATGAAATGCTTGAAGCAAAGTTGTTGGCGAGTAATTCTGGCTACGATGTAGTTATGCCAACTGTGACTCCGTATGGGGTTCGCCAATTGGCACTAAAGATATACCAACGAATCGATCGTAATATGTTGCCTGAACTCGGCGAAGTTGAATCAACGTTGATAGAAAAGATGAAGGACATTGACCCAAATATGGAGTTTTTTTTGCCATATTATTGGGGAACGACAGGCATTGCCTTTGACGAAGATCGATTAAAAGCCGTTATTCCCGACGTTCCAACAGACGATATACATTTACTTTTTGATGTGAATGTTTTAGAAAAATTAAAACCTTATGGGGTTAGTCTATTGCAAGAACCGGTAGATATTTTCCCTATATTCCTGGAATATTTAGGACAAGATAGAAATAGTCGTTCTCTAGAGGATCTCTGGTTTGCGTCGCAGCGTTTGGCTGTGATTAGTAAATACATTCGACGATTTTCATCTGCTCGCTTTATCACAGACCTCGTTTTTGGAGATGTATGTGTAGCACAAGCATGGTCTGGCGAGGCACTTCGCGCGATTGATGATGCGAAAAAGGTTGGACGCAACATTCGGTATATTATCCCAAAAAGTGGGGGCGATATTTGGATCGATGCATTAGCGATTCCAATTGGCGCACCGAATGTGAAAAACGCTCATGTGTTTATAAACTTTCTCCTGCGACCGGAAATTAGTGCACAAATAACGAATTATAGTCAACTTGCAACGATGGTTGTAAGGGCGAAGCCGTTTATTGAGCGAAACTTGCTTGAAAATTCTCTGATTTTTCCCACAGAAGAAACTTTAAAGACATTACACATATCACCTACCTTTATGGGAAACGCTGCAGAAGTGTATGAACGAGTGCGAACGCGTTTATGGGCTCAAATAAAAATGCAACGCCCAGTGACCCGCGCATTGTTTGATGAGGTTGTAAGAAAACAACGAGTGCGAATTCGTAAGCAATAAGGTGGCTAGAATGTTTAAAGTAAAAATTCCTGGAATCTTAATTTTTGGATATGCATTCTTGTACATTCCGATTCTGTTTTTAATCGTGTTTTCTTTCAATGATTCTTTATTCCCAGGTGTTTGGGCTGGTTTTTCATTACGGTGGTACGAAGATTTATACAGCAACACTGTTCTTCTACAAGCTGTAAAAACAAGCCTTCAAGTAGCTACGCTAGCTGCTACGGGAGCCGTTGTGCTGGGGACAATGGGGGCCCTCGCATTAAATCGATTCGGAAAATTTAAGGGACGAACGCTCTTTTCCGTTTTATCCGCGGCACCGCTAGTTATGCCTGAAATAATTTTAGGCATTTCGTTACTATTGATGTTCGTTATTGGTGAAAGCTTGTTTGGAATTCCATCAAAGCGCGGAGTAATGACCGTTACTGTTGCACACATAACGCTGGCAATGTCGTATGTTATTTTGATTGTACAGGCTCGCTTATCAGACTTTGACATGTCTCTGGAAGAGGCGGCGTTGGACCTTGGAGCCCGTCCATTTCGTGCTGTGTGCTCGGTAACTATTCCAATAATTGCTCCTGCAATTTTAGCCTCATGGTTACTTTCATTCGCACTTTCGCTAGACGATGTTGTAATCGCAAGCTTTTTGACTGGTGCTCAGGCAACCACCCTACCAATTTTAATATTTTCCAGCGTAAAACTTGGAATTACACCCGAAATAAACGCGCTTGCTACAATATTAGTTGGAACGATGAGCTTAGTAATCACTGCAATCGGATTCATTTTATACAGGCGAAGCATGCAGAAACATCCTTTCGAAAAAGCGAAATAGTACTATACATATCATATCTGAAAGACACAAGATAAAACGCCTTGCGTTGCAAGATTTTTGGCCATTAAATATTAACATTCAACTAATGTCTGTCTCCGCCAGCTAGGAATTTAACATAATTTAAAAGCAAAAATAGACAGACATGAGTAGAATCTTAATACTGATCGGTGTCTCCTAATGTTATGACCAATAACAGGGGGTTAAGCGTTCGCTTGAACCTTGCCATCATTGAAATTTTATAAATTTCAACAAGCGCATGATTCCAGCAATGTTGAATACAATAAGCATCCCGGCGGAAATGCTCATCACGAGCAAAGCTTTTTCTTGTTCAAAAAAGGCAAAAAATACATAGGCTACGACTGCATATGCTAAATACATTGCCTTTCCTAGGTTGCCCTTTAAAAAGTACGCAGATTTCAATCCAACGGACAGATACGCTACAATTGTTGTGAATCCTGCGATAAAGATGAATATTGCCATGAATATATCCGCATGCTTGAAATACATCGCAAGTCCTTGTGCTACGTACTGATCCGGAGCCATAGGAATCTTCCATATATCTGTAACGAGTACTACGCACATGCTCAAAGTACAAATGAACGCATCCGTCAGCAGCGAAAATATGCCAAGGCGAGCCTGCTGTTGCGGAAGGATTGCACGTGTCTCCGCCTGAATAATCGAGTCGTATCCAATCCCGATATCACCTGAATACACGGACCTTGAAATCCCCTGCTGAGCTGCCAAAACAGCCGTGCTTCCGGCAAATCCTCCGACGGCGGCATGCCCCGAAAACGCGGATTGAAATACCATGCTCAGCATAGCTGGAAGCTTAGACGCACACTGCACAATTATGTAGGCGCACATGCCAACGTACATGACGATAAAAATTGGCATAAGCAACGTACAAATTTGACTTAACCGGCGAATTCCTCCAAGAACAGTGAATAGTACTCCGCCAAGAAGCAATGCAATAACCAAAAATTCATTTATATGGAAAGTTTTGGCTAATACATCTGCGACCACATCAAACTGAAAAACTTCTACGCCATATACGCATAACAAAGTACTAGCGATCAGCGGGACGGTTTTACCCTTAAAAGCCTTTCGTAAATAAAACATTGGGCCCCCATCGTATCCACCTTGGTCGTTGGGAATCCTGTAACGGATGCCAAGGTAAATTTCCGAGTATTTCACCAACATACTAGGAAATGTTCCAACCCATAGCCAAAAAAGCGATCCAGGGCCACCAATCATAATGGCGGTAATAATCCCAACTATGTTTCCAAGGCCAACCATCCCGCTCACTGAAGCGAAATATAGGCGAATGGGGTGTATTCCTCTGGACGAACACTTAGACGGCCCTTTCAGTAAATCTTGAATACAAGATCTAAAGCTGATCAAAACTTTAAACTGAAAGCCTCGTGTCTTGATAGTAAGGTAAATTCCGCTTGAAAACAAAATCGCGAAGCCAATATACGTCCAAAAGAACTGATCTATTGCTGCTAAATATTCAAAGAATGAATTTAATCGCTCGTGCATGTAAACCTCAATTATAGAATTGCATCGTTTAGTCTAATAGGAAGGACCAGGTCAGTTTTGCTTGTAGTGCAAAGATTATCAGCGAATTAACTTGATCTAGCATCGATATCATTTTTACATTCTTACAATCCCTAGTCTTCCTTTCTAAAGTTTACGCACATATCGTTAATATTGAGTTAAACGACGGATTATTACGTTTTCAAATTCAAACTGGAACTTGTATATTATTAATGTTCTACTAATGTCGTATCTTCAAAAGGTGAACAGCAACAGCTGATGCAGTATCATGCCAGGGTGGTTCCCTCCTTTAATAAAAATTTAAGAGCTAGGAGGTATGAAGTTTTCATAACTTGCTTCACCATATTTCTCAACGTCACAAAGATCCAGAATTTTATCAAATTTATAAGCACATGCATATCGCGCAGATCTGATATTTTTCTCACCTTTTCTTCTCAATAAGTTCATTGCGAAGTCAATTAAAGCTGAAAAATTATGAGGTCGGACTCTTTTATAGTGCTGTCTTCTCGAAATGTTACATCCTTCGCCAATGCACATACTAAGTGCAACACCAGGTCATGCTGAGGTATTAACCTTCCAATAATGTCTGTCGATCACCAGAATTAATTATCGACAAACGCATAGCTTTTACGTACAATATTCTGACGAACTGGGACAGACATTATTGGAAGGTTAATAACCAGAATGTCGATGCCAAAGTGTATGTCTATTTTTGTCGCTTTGCTACAGCAAAAGACGCCGTTATTGCAAACGAGTGTTCAATTTTGGGGGTAACCCTTGTGGTAAACCAGGAAAAACTTCGTGGGTAAATTTGCTTTCATAAGTAGTTGCGTTCGGCTGCAGCGATAGTTTGCAAAAAGAATTTATCCATGGATATCGTGCACTTTTTTCTAGGTTGACCGACAGAAAGAATCATGCCTACGGCAAAGACAATGCTATAATCAAGCGTAGTAGCGGATATAAGCAACCTGAAACATATGGTCACCACTTTGCTAGACCCAAAACTTGATTATATCTTTAAGAATATTTTCGGCGTAAAAAAATATGAACACCTTTTAATTTCCTTTTTAAATGCCTTGTTAAAGGGCAATCCGCTGATAAAAAAGCTGGTCCTGACGAACACAGAATTTCCAAAAATTTTTAAAGATGATAAGGCCTGTCGTTTGGATGTGCGTGCGACTAGTAATGATGACACAGAAATAGATATCGAAATTCAGATAAAGAACACAGGCGAAATCCCTGAGCGAGCCTGCCATTATATCGCAAATATGGTGCCAGGAACGATCGGCGCTAACCAATCCTATAAAGCAGCAAGGGTAATAGGCATTTGGATTCTTGGCGAAAATGTAATAAACGGACCAGATGCCATAAGCGAGGCCGACATGACGTTTCAGCCAACGGCTCATGTTCCCTACAGAATTATGGCAGATACAATGAGGATCATTTTTGTCGAACGGGAGAAATTCAATGCGAAAGACGCGGATGCGCAGGATCTTTTGACTGCTTGGCTATCGTTTTTGAAGGACCCGCTTTTGCTGGATGAGGTTTTTTTTAAGATTAAGGAAGTCAAGGACGCAATGGATCGCCTGAAATATATTAGCTCAGACAAAGAGGTTCGAGCTAATGCAGATCTGCGATTAAGGACGCTCAACGATAGAAATAGCGAAATTACGGTTGCAACAGAAAAAGGCATCACAATCGGAAAGAAAGAATCTGCAACTAGAATGTTAAAGAAAAACATTTCATTGAACGATATATTTGAATTTACCGGACTTTCTGTTGAAGAGATAAAGTCGTTGAAGAAATAACAAGACCTTTGAACGATTTTGTAGTAAGCAGGTCGCCATATCTTGACCCAAATTTGCAAGCAAAAACACCACTATAGTGACAATCGTATTTTTAACATACAAGGTACCGAGCACGATACATACTTTTTAGCTAAAAATGCCCTAGATGTGGTTGGCGGAGACGACTATGTGCGATTTTCTTAAAATGTCATCTATCGCTAAATCCTGCAGATCTTGGGGTTTTCGCCCATATTTTTTACTTGACGTTTGGACACAATTCGGGTGTCGTCACCTTTGTGGCTGGCCGAAATTTAGCAAATTTCAATTACACAAGCTGCGACAACCTGAAGCAAACCTGCTTTTTGAGTGAAAAAGGATCAAGCCCAAAACTGTGACAAGCCATCGCGACGAGAACTGGAAGCGCTACTCCGAAAAAAACATTGACTCGATGCTCAAAAGCATGTGCATAATTATCTATGATGCTCGCGAAGTGGTGCGACGCATCTGCCGCCCATGATTTGCTGGGCATTGTTTTCATCAATCAGCCAGAAGTGTGGACGATTTAGTTCGTTCGGTTTTTATATATTTTTAAGGAGATTTTTTTATGACGACAGTCAACAACATGAGCAAATCCGACGAAATTTCGCTCCTCTTTGCTGGAAGAGAGTATATCAATCTGCTTGGAGGGGAAAATCGGTTTAAAGGAGAGCTCATTGAACGCGTAATGAAAGATGAAGAAGCTATTAATACACTGGTCAACCTCATGATAAAAACGTCTCCTTCTAATTATGTATTTTTCACATATATAGATGAAAGTGAAAAAAATGTAGAAGGAATTCGTTTCTATTATCGTGTTAATCATGCAGCAGCAACAAAACTGGATGTGTATAGAAAGAATATTGAAACCCCGTTACTTACAAACTGTTCAAAGAAATGCTATGTAATAGTCGAATTCAAAAAAAAGCCAAAAGCTAAGTTTTTAGCCATTAGCGCAATATCACGGAAAAATGACATTGATACGTTTCGTAAAACACGTGCAGAGGCGTTTGATGGGCACCACATTGCATAAAGATCCTCGCAAATTAATTAATGCCGGTTTCCCGAACCGCGTATGAAAAGCCGTTATAAAGAAAAAAACGCGTCGACAAATATGAACAAATTAGAATTATACTTTCACGACTTATTAACCCAACTCTTGTAAGATTAATACTTAGAGGACATTAATTATTAATTCTCATCATGATTTCTTTACAACGTGCATTGGCAGTTTTGCTAATGACTGGTTCTATTTCGTCATATGCTTCTAGTATTCAAAATGAGCACGATCAGTTAAACAATTTTGAAAAAACTAATGTTAGAACAGAACCTGTATATCCACCATGGGTAAGCGTTCCGCAAACAACAGACGATCTTCACGAATATTTACAAATTATGGAAGACA
>JAISCJ010000094.1 GCA_031265645.1 Holosporales bacterium
TCTCTTTCCAGAAACTTTCCTTGCTCCATCACTCCAGCTTTCAGGAATTTCTTTATCAGCCTTATCAGCTTCTTGTCTGCAATATCGTGCTCCAAGAACTTGATCAACCATTCGTGGTCCACTGTGTCAAAGAACGACTTAATGTCGGCCTCGACTACATAGCTCACCTTCCCTACTGTACTCATCCCACATGAAATGCCGGGAAAAATATTAAAATTTAAGCGGGTTACATGCCGAAAAAATCGTGGCATTCAGCTTTGAAGTGTATAATGTCTGTCTCCGCCAGCTTAAAAAATTAACTAATTTAAAGGCAAGAATCGACAGACATCAGTGAAAGCTGAATATGCTACGATCGTTATGAACGATAAATATTTGGTACTTTTCGTGTCCGTGTATCAGCTTTTAGGCGCAAAATTTTGCCATGACATAGCCACTCCATTAAACGCCCTAGGATTAACCTTAGAAATGTTGCCTGCGGACAAATCTATTTTGCTGCTTACTCAACAAGCGCACAAAGCACTTGTTAATTTACTAAACTTGTACAGAATTTTATTCGCAGAATATTCCCCGCCACTTGCTGTAGTTACAAAAGTAATACATCAAATTTGTGATCAAAAACAAATTAATTATGCGAATAAAATTATGCGAGATGAAAATCGTGTCGATATTGGAAAAATTATTACATGCCTATTTTTTCATATCTTGCCAAGATTAAACGCGAATAACTCTCTATTGATAGAACAATTGCCAGATCAGTCTACTTCTGACAAAGATATTTATAAAGTATCATGCGAATTTTCCACTTATCCTGCCGACATAATGTTGAAAATAACACCTAACAATAATAACTCTAAAAATGCCCCAGTCATTTTGCTGAATTACCTGCTAGATGCCACTGCATTACGCGTATCCGCGGCCTGTGTGAAAATCGACTGCGGCATGCAGCTCTCTTTTACGATAAGCTGAAGCCCCAAATACATAGAAGCTTAATAATAGAAGTTATTAGTGAACGAGAGAGGGTTCGAATAGATAAAAAACGGCTGTTTCTCAACGATATTATATAATAAATAAAGTGAGCAATATATACGAATCGGCAATTTTGTATTAGGTATTATTGCTTTGTTTAAAATAAATTACATTATGTGAATGATCATATTATTAGAGAATATTTTACAGTAAAACGAGTAAATCCATACATTCTCTCTATATGTATTGATGCTGTGCTAAATATGATAAGACACGAAGGAGTTGCGAATATTTTAGAAGAAACTTATTTTAATTGTATTGACTTTGATAAGATGATGAAAAAGTATGAAAAATACTTACAATATTGATAGGAAGCTGCCCTGGGGCGAAATGTTACATTTCTACAAATGCCTAAATCGAGATAAAATCATAGTGCAATGATGCAAAAGGGCCGCCATGTTTTTCAAGAGAGTATCTAATTTCATTTTGTTAATTGCGACGGCATTGCGTCCAGTCAGATACACATTATCTATATTGATTGGATTAACGTTGTCGTATATGGTCTGCATAAAAGCCGGATTCCCACAACACGCAATCAACCTAATATTAGGGAAAAAATTTCCGCATTTTCAGGTTTGCGTAGGCAATATTTCTGGGCTATTTCCGTTCAAATTCTCAATAGATAATATCCGCGCATGCGATGTGGTTAGTGCTCGCAATATACGAGTAAAGCTAAACGTGCAGGCATTAAGGGCAGACATATGTATCGAGTCTGGCGAGTATTTCGAGCCAGAATTGACAATAATAGAATACAGGCCCCAAAATGCCGGAGCGTCCATTATTTTTGAAACGACTCCCCCAAAACTGCAATCTATTGATGTTCCGAATCCAAAATTTGAGAAATATCTTGCAAATTTAGTCGCATCCACAACAAAAGAGGCACCTGCCTGCGCAAAAACAACGTCTAATGCTTCTTCAGATTTTATTCACACCGATGTAATTACCGCTGTGTTCGAATTTTTGAAAAAAAATTCCAAAAATTTACATTTCCTTCGCTACATAAACTCGTTCAAGTTAGAACGATTCAAATTTAAAGGGCAAGAATGTAGTGTTGAGTTTGAGAATAAAGAACTTTTGACACGAATGTCAGGGGCAAAGCTCCATTTGAAATTTTTAGATCAATCATATTGTCACGCCGAATATGTATTGGATTTTTTAGGAGGGAAATATCGAGGCAGCATTCAAATAACTGAAGAAGATATAAAAGTTCACGCTAAGGTAGTGAAACATAACGTAAGTTATTTAGAAAACAGTATGATTTATACGAATTTCAAATTTGAAAACATTCATAGATATATTTTATATCTAAACGTGTTTTTATCGAAAAATACTATATTAGAAAAGCATCTATCTAATCAAGATACGTCCGGATCCGGTCAAGATGCGGATGAATCTGACAAAGATTGTGCGCTTTGTTGTAATTTCACGATTCCACGCTGCAACATTAGTGGCACCGCTATGCTGGGAAATGCTTTAAACGTGGAAATTTTCAGTGGAATTCAATTCGCCAACGTCGAAAGTGTACCAATCATTACTGGATGTGTTCATCGAAATGAGGACAAAACTCCAGTCTGGTCATTCGACGTTGCTGGAGCGCTTATGTGTCAAGGACGCTACAGTGCGCATCAAGTTGAAATCCACGACATTCAATTAAAGCTTGGCAATGTTCCGATCACATCAAAAAACGTATGTGTAAATCTTTCAACAAAAATTGTGTCTTCTGCTGCAGTGAACATTGGAGCGTACAAGATTGAAACGTCTCAATTTTCGTTAGATGATGTTCTTTCGCAAAACGCCCAATCAGAGCTTCCTGCAACGAGAGAAAAAACGCGCATTCCAGGTTTAAAATGGAAAATGTCCAAGATATCACTACATTCGGCAAGCAATACGATACATTTTGGAAATCTGTGCATAGACGGCGTTGCAGAACGTGGCTCATGCATAATCAACTGCGCTTTAGTTCCTGATAACAACCTACGTGCTCCAACAAAACCATTGAATATTGCAACAAAATGTACAATAAAAATTTCAGAAAAAATTTTTTCTATAACAGCTCTGCAAATCGACAGCAATGGAAGCGCTCGTGTTTGTGCAAAGCTAGACGCCGAAGCTGATACGTTTTCAAACTTAACTGCAGCATTCACACAACTTGCAAACAAGGAGCCAATCCACGATACAATTCGCGACACTGTCAAACTGAATGGTTATATTAAGGGCACGTTTTCGCTCACTCCTATTTCAGTTTTTCTAAACGTCGGAGACTTAATAGCTGGGATTGTGTCGCTTGACCTTCATATTTCAGGTTCGCTTTACTCTCCGCAATTAAACGGGACGTTCGTTTTAGAAAACGGTTTATATGAACACTTCAACAATGGGATCGTGCTGAAAAATGTATCGCTACGTGCTAAAGGCGAAGGCAGTACGTTAAAGATTACTCATGTTCGACTGGATGACGGCACCGTTGGGGAATCCAGACCGGAGTTCGATATTAAAAACCCTGTAAAAAGGTGCGCAAGCGGAGATGGAACGTTTGCTTTGTTCACGCCTGCACACGTGTTTGCGCCACATTTGAACCTCAACTTACGTTGCAATTATTTGCAGGTGGCGTACGGAAAGATCGTAAAAGCACGCGCGAGCGGAGACCTTAAGATGTGCGGGCCAGTGACTGGACGAACCGATGGACCACTGGTCA
>JAISCJ010000112.1 GCA_031265645.1 Holosporales bacterium
AATTGCCAAAATTGTTCCGACGTATGTATCACGAGAGCTAGTTTTAACATGCAACGATGGCCGACGCCAATTTCCTCCGCTGAATTTTAAGGAAGACCGACTAATAACCAATGTTCAGTTGCGCGTTGCGGAAGTTTTGGGCGGCGATATTGCACGCGATTTGGTGTTACTAGATAAATCGTTTCCAAACGTGCCTGGCGGAACTCGCATGCATTTCGCATATTCTGGGACTCGCCACATTGTTTACTCGGAGCCAATCGCAGGAACGAAGCTTCCGCTGTGGCACATTGGTGGAGCTTGGAACGGGGATAATATTGAATCGCTTTTCATTTGCCCAACCGTGCGTCCACAAAATCCAACAGAAGCAGAAGTCGCGCGCCTTACGCTATCACAAGCGATGACTTTATCGGAGCTCACATATTTTTCAAGAGATGTAACCCCTTGGAGCCTTCGTGAATTTGTTGAGAGTGGAGGAATCGAACTGAGCGCGGGTGGAATTATTGTAAAATCGTCAGTTGTTGAAAATGTTTCTAAAGAAACAGTAACAATCGTATTTGTGGAGGAAGGCAATGCAAAATAATTTACGAAAAAGAGAAAATTTCGGCGACCCCCAAGATATTTTGGTTCTTGCACAAACTATATATGGGGAAGCCAGAGGAGAAATAAATCACCTGGAAGGTGGCTTAGCTGCGTTGATTGCCGTTGGAAACGTTGTCATTAACCGGCTTGATGGAATGCATACGATTGAGCAAGTATGCAAGCGGCCATGGCAATTTTCCTGTTGGAATCCAACTGACCCGAATTTTTCGGAAATCGAAAAAGCTACGGGCAAGCGCCCCACGGAATTTTTGACGTGTTTGGGCGTTTCGGAAGGGTTGCTGCTTATGAATTGGCCAGACTTAACGAACAGCGCGACCCATTACTATTCGTGCTATATGAAAACGCCCCCATATTGGGCAGAAAATATGAAAATCCAAGTAAAAATTGGGCACCATTTATTTTTAAAAGAAAAGGAGCATTAATATGGCAATTTCACTTATCAGTGCAGCCTTAGGCTTTGTTGAATTTGCGCCAACCCTTATAAGATGGCTATCCGGCAACCGCGATGCTGAAAAAATTGCAACTCAAGTTATTGAGATAGCCAAGAAAGTTACGCAAGCGCCGTCATCTGATGAAGCCAGGATCCGATTACGAGAAAATTCAGACACAGCACATTGCTTTCACAACGAGATTCTAAAACTTGAAACAGAGTGGGAAATTTCGCTCTTGGAGGATCGCCAGCTTGCTAGAGAGCGCGACTTGGCGCTGTTGAAGGCAGGGCATGCAAATAAACGTGCGGACCTAATGATTATATCTGCTGCGGCCGGTTTGGTGTTATGCTTGCTTTCGTTGGCTTTTTACTCTGATATGCTTCCAGGTGAGGCGGTTGGAATTATATCCACAATTGCTGGGATTTTTGGAGGATGCCTAAAAGATGCTTTTGCGTTTGAATTTGGTTCGTCCCGAGGGAGTCGCGTAAAAGACTCTACTGTTGCGTCTATGATTGAAAGGATTGGGGCATGAAGGTGCAAGTCCATTGGTGGTCAAAAATATCCATCATATTTTGTAATTTTTTTTGTATTCGCCAATTGTTGAGAATTCCAATCATGTTTTGGGGGGTTTTGTTCTCAATCATCATTATCAGCTTAACATTGCTGTATTCAGCGGGACATGGACTATATCCTTGGTGCATAAAACAATTTATTCACATTATTATCGGTCTAATTGCGCTAGCGGGGATAGCAATGACCCCGATTCGCTTTTGGTCCAGTTTTGCGTATGTTTTTTATGCAATTGCATTAGCAGGATTAACGCTGACGGCTATCCTCGGATCGATTGGAATGGGTGCACAGAGGTGGCTCACAATCGCATCCATTCGTTTTCAGCCATCAGAATTAATGAGAATTGCCCTCGTTGTTGCTTTAGCTAGGCGATTAAGCGACAAAGAAAATTCTACGCCATTTCAATATGTACTAAGTTCGTGCTTACTTGTCATTATCCCTGTGTTAATAACGGTAAAGCAGCCCGACTTAGGAACAGCAATGTTATTAACAGCAGGCAGTGTTGCAACTTTTTTCTTTGCAGGTTTGCGATGGCGCATTATTTTGGCCACGTTGTTCTGCTGTGGGGCAATGGCTCCTGTTCTATGGCATTTTTTAATGGACTACCAAAAAAATAGAATTTTAACGTTCATCAATCCAGAGAAAGATCCATTAGGTAACGGGTATCACATAATTCAGTCGAAAATTGCAATTGGATCTGGCGGATTTTGGGGCAAAGGATTTATGCACGGAACCCAAGGCTCGCTCGATTTTTTGCCTGAAAAGCATACCGACTTTATTTTCACTCTGCTTAGTGAGGAGTTTGGGTTCATCGGGGTTATGCTGCTCATTGCTCTCTATTCAATTTTGATATTTTTTAACTTCAGTTTAACAGCATTGTTGAAAGATGAATTTTCAAAGTTCATCATAGCGGGACTAACCGTGTCATTTTCTCTATATGCCATAATCAATATTTCTATGGTTGTTGGCCTGCTGCCAGTGGTCGGAATTCCGTTGCCATTGGTATCTTACGGAGGAACGTCGTTGATCTCGTTGATGATTGGGCAAGGCTTAATTTTGGCCGCAGCCTTCTCGCTGCCTAAGCGGCACGATATAAACTTGTTTGTGGGATAAGGCTTCGTTAGGAAAATATGTTTAGTCAAGCGGGCAGTGTTGCACTTTTAGTATTAACATTCTACGAATGTCTGTCTATTCTTGTAGTTTAAATTATGTTTATCTTTTAATCTGGCGGAGACAAACATTAATAGAGTGTTAATATCTTATTTGGTAGCATGCCGCAATGCAATTGCTCGCTGATAAACAACCCCCTTCGGTGCCCCTCGCCCAGCGGCGACAAACGCAACAGCATCTTTTAGCGACATTGTATCCATGGCTGACATAAGATCCGCATCAATAATTGCTGATTCAATGTTTTTTTCATCTGGGGGAGCAAGTATGATCGCAATTTCTCCGCGTGGCTCCTCGTTTAAAAAGCGTTCTATTACCTCGTCAAATGAGCCGCGCACAACTTCTTCATGGACTTTTGTAATCTCGCGAACAACCGCCACTTGCCGATTTTTAAAAAAATCTCTGAGATTACTTAATTCCCGCAAAAGCTTATGAGGCGCCTCAAAAAAAATCAGAGTGGTTTTAGCATCACGCCAAATCTCAAGATCTTTGCGGCTTAAGCTGCTAGAAAAACCGAGAAATGTTAGCGCATGAGTTGGAAAACCAGACAAGATCGCGGCAGGCAATACAGCAGAAGCTCCCGGCAGAGTCGTGACTTTTATATTCAATAGCATGCATTCATTGACGAGCTTAAAGCCGGGATCTGAAATCAATGGCGTTCCAGCATCGCTTATTAGCGCAACTGCTTCTTTATTCTGCAAATGAGCAATTATTTGTGGACGCACAGCGTCAGCATTGCAATCATGGTATGCTATCAAAGGTTTATTGATTTCGTACGCATCCAACAGCTTAATGCTAACGCGAGTATCTTCGCATACGATCCTGTCACAACCACGCAACACGCGGATTGCCCGCAAGGTAATGTCTTCCAGGTTGCCAATTGGTGTCGCAGTGACGTACAATCCAGGAAAAACATCGCGCTCGCTTGGCGAATTTATATTATTATCTTGTTTCTTTTTCATATGGACCTCACACGCATTTCTTTTTTCGAACCCACTCTGCATTGTGTACTTGCGGCGCCCGACTGAGTGCCAACGTTGCAGCAGGAACATCTTTGGTTATAACACTACCTGCTCCAATGTATGCACTTTTTCCAATATGTATAGGTGCAACAAGCGAAACATTGGCGCCTATGCTTGCATGGCGTTCCACTGTCGAATGATGCTTTTTTACCCCGTCATAATTGCAAAACACTGTACCAGCGCCAACATTTACTCCAACGCCCAAAAGTGCGTCGCCAACGTATGCCAAGTGCTTAGCTTTGCTATTGTTGCCAATATCAGAGTTTTTTACTTCAACAAAATTTCCAATGACTGCGCCTGCGCGGATTGTGCTTCCTTTGTGAATGTGAGCAAATGGCCCAATTTCGCAATTATCTTCAATGATGCAATCATCTAGCACGCAAAACGGATGAATTTTCACGTTTTTACCAATGACAACTTTTCGGCCCAAAGCACATGCCCCTTCGATGATTGAACCGCATCCAATGGCCGTGTCCATTGATAATGTAACATTATGCAAACACTGGAATGTTACCTCTAAAAATTGTTCGCTCAAAATTTGGGATAACTGAATTGACGCATGCGCTAGCGCCTCTGGAGAATCAATCCCAATTGCTTCATTTGGCGAAATTTCCACGCACGACGTTTTAAAACCACGTTTGTATGCAATGTTAACGATGTCAGTGAAGTAATATTCATCTCCTGAAGTGTTTTTGGATATGTGACTTAAACAAGTTTTTAAGCAGGAGAAGGAAACGGAATACGATGCAGCATTAACAATCCCGCTATCTTCTACGCCTTCATATAGATTTTTAGCTTCTATTATTTCAACAGGTACTCCATCTTGAAAAACGACACGTCCAAAACTAGATGTTGAATCGACATTTTTTGCAACAGTAATTGATAGGTCATTCTTGCTCTCAGCCAACAATTGCAACGTCTTGACACTGATAAATGGCATATCTACGTGAATAATGATTACACGCTCAGATTGTATAAAAGGAAAGGCCATTTGCACCGCGTTTCCTGTTCCCAATGCTTCAGGCTGCAAAACATTGATAAGGTTCGGATGATCGTCACTCAAAAAACGGGGCAATCGCGACGTTTTCGCATTTAATGCATCGAACATAGTTTGCCACTCGCTGTGTGCAAAAAGCTCCGCACTTCCCACAATGATTACTTGTGAGGGCTGCAATGCCAAAGCGCGTTCTATTGAGTTTTCGATAAAGGACATTCCGCCAATTTTGCAAAGCGGCTTAGGAAGTTGCGATCGCATACGGGTCCCGCGCCCTGCAGCTAGAATTATCACGGAAATCATAAAAAATCCGGCTCCATTCACAACACATCTGCGACGCTATATTTATCATATGACGCACTAGACGACCAGTGGTATGTCCTGACATGAAAGGATGTGCCAATTCACATATTAACATTCTCATATATTACAGGGCTGAGATATATGAGAATGTTAATAGTAATGAATTATACAAACCTTCCAGTTACGAGCTTTTCGATTTTATGTATGACCCCTTTTGTTGCAGCTAGGATTAAGTAATCATTTGTCCCGATAATTAATTTTCCAGGAGATATTTGTATATCGTTCCCTCTTTTTAATACGGCGACCATTGCTTGATGGGGAATCATAATGTCCTCTAGAGATAAACCAATAACGTTGCTAGCATCGCCAACAGGAATCCCCAGCACTTCGATTTCGCCATCAATGGTGTACAATGACCTCATCTTGTACTGGCGAATTGCTCGAAGCACACTGGATACAGTGATTGCGCTTTGATTTACGACAGAGTCAATTCCAAGTGACAGAACAAACTGAGAATTTCGGACGTTGTTAAGTAATACTATGCCTCGTTTAGCTCCACAGTATTTAGCGAGAAGCGTTGATACAATATTTACATTATCATCACTAGTAACAGAGATAAACGTATCGCAGTCATGTATTTCTGATTCAATCAAAATATCTTCATGAAGGGGGTTCCCTTTGATTATTTCTGCATGTTTCATAATCCTAGGATCGAGATCAGAATTGGAAAAATCGTTATCTATAATTTTCAACTGTATATCAGGCGATGATTGCTCAATTTCCTTCGCCAACGCGAACCCAACGCGTACACTGCCGGCAATTGCAACACGGCGACGAAACTGATCCGTATAGCCAAACGCGCTAATGACATCGCGGGCTTGCGACGGTTTCAGTAAAATGAAAAGCTGGTCATTTGCCGTAATGACGTCATTCCCCAAGGGAATTATCGTTTTTCCATCACGTTGAATAGCAATCACAGCAATCGACAGATGTGGATATAAATTCGCAAAAACTTGTAAGGGGGTGTTGACTAAAGGAGATGTGCTTGGACATCGAACACTTACCAACCTCACGTTTTCGTTTAAATCGACGACGTCCGAGGTGCCATAGACTTGGATACTTTTGCTAATCGACTGCGCAATTTCTGACTCTGGAGATATTATATGATCAATAGAAAGGTTGTGCGGTTGAAACAGTGTTAAACGGTATTTTTCTTCTACGTAGTTTTGTTGGCTGACTCTCGCAATTTTTGTCTCTATTCCAAACAAAGAATGCGCAACTTCGCACGCCACCAAGTTAATTTCGTCCACATTCGTTACCGCGATGAGAACATCCGCTTGTGCTGCACCAGCTTGTTCTAACGTGCTGGGATGTGATGCAAACCCGATCACAGGACGCACATCAAGAACATTTCCAATCGCATTCAGGCGTTCTCTATTGCTATCGACTATTGTTATACTGTTTTCAGATGAAACTAGGTGTTTAGCAATACCAAGCCCTATGTTTCCAGCCCCAAGGATTATAATGTTCACTGGCGTTGAAGAAAAAATGCCGCATCACACTACTGTAAGATATCAAAAAGACACTGGTTCGTATGGTTTTTCAAGGTCAAGCCTTGCACTCACACAGGTATTGATTTCGTGAACGAAACACTATCTTTCATTATTAAATATCATTATCTCAACTCAATATTAACATTTTACTAATGTCTGTTTCCGCCAGCTTAAAAAATTAACATAATTTAAATGCAAGAATCGACATACATTAGTAGAAGGCTAATATTATCGGCTTCTTTTTTTTCTTGAGGATGTGTAACTATTTCTACAGCAGTACTTAACAATATTCATGAATACTATGTCGATATACTCCCATCTTACCCGAATTTTGTCCAAAACTTTCGCTATGCCCCAAATTAATTTGCGAAAAAATGTTTTTTACTCAGAATGCGTACGAAAAATTTTACGAGCTGGCGAAATACAAGTTGCGTCGATCTGCAAAAACCACCGCCGAATAAAACACGCTGCCCATTTTGTTAGCCACCTTGCAGTAATTACTCAGCTGCACTCATCGTTCGATTCATCTATTGCGAGAATGGATGTTGCAAAAGAATGCATAAAAAGTACATCTGCAATTGTTCGAGCGGTAAATACGCCCTTATATACGCAACTGGGAAATAATTTTGACTGCATTCACGATAATCTCGAAAATGCGGTGCAGGAAATCATCGCATGGCGTAATGAGTTGTACTTACGTCATCCGGAATTGCCTTACCCAGAGTTCGACGCGTTTTTAATCGAAAGCGGTAACTCTGTAACAAATTTGTTAGCGCAGCCTTATACTCGAGTTTTGATTAACGTAAGCGACGCCAGTGACGTCGAAACAAGTATCGAGCATATGTATATAGTTAAAAATTATGCGCCATTCAATTTTGCTAATTACGTAAATTTAAAAACAATTGCGATGTTTGACGGCGTAATGACTGACGCGCTGCGTACTGCAATACAAAACTTGGCAAAGCAGCAGAATAAACTTGAGCGCATAATAATTCCAAGCTGGGGTCCAAACATTGCAAACTATGCATTTCAAAACTGTACAGCACTAACCACTGTAGATTTCCCGTTAGTGACAAGCATTGGGAACGAAGCTTTTAGTGGATGTATCAGCATTTTAGATGTGAGATTGCCGAAAATCACATCCGTTCCTGATCGGGCATTTAAAAACTGCACAGCGTTAACAAGCGCAGATTGTCCTTTAGTTACTAGCATTGGATTTGATGGTTTTTGCGGGACAGCCCTTGAAAATTGCAAATTCGGATTATTAACGTTTCTTGGACAAGGTGCTTTTTTGGGTACGAAGCTAGTAAGCTTGTCGGGACTAGCGCTTATTACATCGCTTCGTCCTTGGTGTTTTAATCTATGCTTCAA
>JAISCJ010000048.1 GCA_031265645.1 Holosporales bacterium
CATGATATTTCATTATTATCTCAATTCTTTGGTTCAAATTTTTCATGCTAATCTACAAATCAGCATTTATACCGAATTAGCTCTTCAGGAAGAAAATGAACCGAATGAATATGTTAAAACTTTAACAACTCTTCCAAACGGCGAAAATTATTACAAATCTGAATGTTTTGAGAATCTTTAGATTGGAGTGTATAATCGTTTATGAGTTTTGCAAATAAACAGCGGTCAGGGTCAATATGAAGCAAGTTCTTCTCACTGGAGATCGTCCAAGCGGTAAATTGCATTTGGGACACTACGTCGGCTCATTATTAAGCCGCGTAACAATGCAAGATCAATACGATTCCTACATAATGGTAGCGGACGTTCAGGCACTGACGGATAACTTCGAAAATCCTGGCCTTGTACAAAAAAACATATATGAAGTAGCGTCGGATTATTTAGCAGTTGGAATCGATCCAAACCTTGCAACAATATATATTCAATCCCAAATTCCTGAAATTACTGAGCTGACCATCTACTTTATGAATTTGGTTTCTTTGTCCAGGTTGGAACGTAATCCTACGGTAAAGGCGGAACTAACCCAAAAAGGAATGACGGAATCTATTCCTGTTGGATTTTTGTGTTATCCAATAAATCAAGCCGCAGACATTGCTGTGTTTTTAGGGGAGATCATTCCTGCAGGAGAAGATCAACAGCCAATGATTGAGCAAACAAACGAGATCGTGCGCCGTTTCAATCGAATCTATGACGTCGAGCTCTTGAAAGAATGCCAGGCGCATATCGGCTTGAACGGGCGCCTTCCAGGAATTGATGGAAAAAACAAAGCAAGCAAGTCCCTCGGAAATGCCATCTTCTTATCGGACGACACTGAATCCATCCGCAATAAGGTAAAAGATATGTATACTGATCCGAACCACCTTAAAGTCAGTGATAAAGGGCAAGTCGAAGGCAACGTTGTCTTTACGTATCTAGATGCGTTTCACAACGACAAAGACGAACTAGTCGAGCTTAAAGAACACTACAAGCGCGGAGGACTAGGAGACGTTCCGCTTAAGGCGTTGTTATTTAATGACCTTGAAGCTTTGATCTCACCAATTCGTGATAAGCGTGCAACACTTTCTCATAAATTTATTAAGGAAGTTTTATTGGATGGAACATCGCGTGCTAGAACAAAAGCGCAGGAAACTATGCGCCAGGTTCGAGCTGCTATGGGACTTAATCACTTTACGTAATGCTATTAACATTCCCATTATATCTCAGCCATCATATATCCAAGCCCTGTAATATCAAGTTATGATTACTAATGTCGTATCTTCAAAATGTCTGTCTCCGCCAGCTTAAAAAATTAACATAATTTAAAGGCAAGAATCGACAGAAGCTTTATTTCCCACAACAAGTCTTACGATCGCCTATTTCGCAGTGATGCCATCGCTCAATATATTATTACCCATAACAATGTTTATCTAGTATTAGGGATAACTTGCGAATCGCGGTATACTGAAGTAAACAAGGGCACTAAATGGAGTTATTATGCCACGTTTATTGGTATTTCCCGCAGCATTCATCGTAGGGATCTGTTCAAGCGAAGGGACAACATTCATGGAGTATCAAGGTTTTGACAACATTGAGAATCTTCAGGATCCCGAAACAAGAAGGGATATATTTAGTCGCATGATCCACAACATTGAGTGGACTGGTAGCCCTATATACTTATCTCAGTTGAAATTTCTGTAAAAAGTTTAGATTTTGCGCTGGGTACGCGTCCAAAAAGTCCAGATGTTCAGCTTTGAAATGTATAGTTGTAGAGACGTAGCTAAAATAAGCTCATGGGAATTGATAGTCCCAAGTGTTCATTTTTACGTAGGTCTACTTCCCCAACGGCAAATCCTGCTATAGATCCATCTTGTGAAAATACGGTCATCATCGTCAGTTTTCTCAACATGCTACAGTGCAGGATTAGCCTATCCAGTTGCTGCTGAAAGCGTATTATCCTGCAATAATTGAACACTACTGTTTGTAAAATGTGAAATATTCCATCAACATATCCGAGTCGCACAATCGTTATACAGTCGATTAATGATCCTTTGTACATAGCTTCTTCCGCCGTTGCAGCAAATGAGCCACTTGGAATTATTAGGACCAATGGAGAATGGTATATACTGGCGGAAGACATTAAAGATGCGCTTACGTCTCCGCTTACATAACGGTGCAACTCAGCATTCCATCCGAAAAGCTCTGTAAAGCCGCTCATTTTGTGGACGGACGAGTAGGCCTGTATTTTATCAAAAAACATAGTCAAAATGCGTGAACCCAAGCCCAGAAACATGGCCGCAGTTCCAGCCAGCATTGCTTCGCTAAGAGTACTAAAGCTGACCATCCATTCCGGCGTACGCTTTTGCATACCAGGTCCATGCGGTTGCGTATCTACTGCAGCAACGGTTTCATCCCTTCGCCCAGGGATGCGTATTGTTAGCGGCCCAGTTCCCATTTTTTTTCGCACATTTTATGAATTCCCCCACATGAAAGTCTAGCGAAACAACGGAATATTCGCAAATTTTGATACTTTTTCATACCACATGAGCGTCACGGTAAATGGCCTAACCATAAAACAACTTTCCGCATGGGATCTAATTTCGAAGTTTATTACGGCCTCATATAGACTTGAATTTGATAAGTTAAATGGATATCATAAGGGTATTCTGGATGGGGAAAATCGTATTGTATAGCATTGGCGTACACATGCAATTTTTGCCCACTAGACGTCATTGGCGCTATTGTGATATGCTGCGCCTGGTTTTGAGTTTAACAAGGAGAGAAAAATATGAGTATTCGTTTTTCATTATTAACCTGTGCGATCCTTTCGTTAGAAATGACCGTTGGCGCGCAGAACACAATTGCCGCATCCGAGTGGAAGGTGCCTGAAATTTCGTTGGCAAGCCACGATGAAACGTTAGAAAGCTACAATGAAGCAGAGATAGCAGCTGCATTTGTAAAGTTTTATAAAGATATTTTTGAAATCAATGAACCTGAAATTAAGCAGGTTCTGTCCGATGGTGGACTGATTGAGAGAAGCTGGTTTGAGTATACCCTTGGAAAGGCACGCTTTGCTGCACTACACTTTTTGAAAAAGAGCCAGAGTTTAGCTGAAGATAGCGTATCTAAGTCCATTGTTGACACTTTTAATTATTGTTCTAGCAATACACCACTTCTATATACTTCGCGCTATTTTGCATTCGATAACGACTTTGTGGAAAAACTTCATCCTGTTACAAAGTTTGTATTCGACATGTTTGCACATGTTTGTTGGGCGAATAGGGTTCCTGTCGTAAAGTGCAAGGTTGCCCCAGATAATTCTAGAGCTATTTTCAATAAGGAATTTGTATTTCCAGACCATGGTGGCTGGGAAATAGTAACATATGGTGCTATGTCCTGTAATGGGTATCCTTATAGATATAGCCAAAAAGAGGTAGCAAGATTGTTTGGAGAGGATGCGTCATTATTTCAACCTGCCTAAGAGATTTCCCAATCGTAATAAAGAGTTGGTGCCAGGAACGACGAAGCAGCAAAGCAACAAACTCTTTTTGCGTTAGGGGGTGGTTTCTGAAATAATCCTGTGTTTCATCACATTTTAAGTCTTCGCGATCCGACGAAGAGATACGCAGCAAAATATTAAATATACGGAAGGAAAATCCGACTTGGGGGAAGAACAAAATCGCAGAAATCCATATGATATCAAATCCATTTTTGCTGCGAACATGATGACTTTGGGCAAATTTGATGCTTTTTTTGATAAAGCACCTCTTTGTGTGACGAAATGAGCATGATTCCTATGATACAAGAATCGCACCAATACTATAGCAACCTTAAGTAAATCAGGATTAATTGAGCTTTTCGGTCTTACTATCGCCTATTTTGCAGCAATGTCATCGGTGTTTTAGTTATCATGACACATAACAAAACAAAAAGAAACGATTGCATGCTCGGGTTGTTTTGGGTTATGACTAGCTTTAGTAGTCTAGTATTTAGGAGATGGAAATGAATATCTTTACGCAGTCAGCGTTAGCTGCCCTGCTATTCGCTGGCAATTGCCAATGTTCAGTTACTTTACAAAATGAACAACCCAGAAGCGCTACAAGAAGGCAAGTCTGTAGACAAGCATTCACAGCGGATGAGAATTCCTTATTAAGGCAGTTAGTTGATCCGTTAGGATACAATAACTGGACGGTTATCGCATCGAATTTCCAGAATCGAACTTCACGGCAGTGCAAATTCCACTGGAATCATTTTTTAGCCCCGAATTTCAACTTTAGCCCATTCTCGTCAGAGGAAGATAAACTATTGGTTGATTTAGTCGCTAAAAATGGTCCGAAGTGGACAACTTTATCTGTTCTTTTTCCCGGTAGAACAGACGCCTCTCTAAAGAACCGGTATCACTTGCTGGGGTGCAAGCGAGCAAAATTTCTGACGGAATCACTCACGTCGTCGCATTCTGACACGGAAACAGAAGATGTGGATCCAGTGGCTCCCGGCGCAAGCACTTTAACATATACTGGAGATGATTTGTCGGAAGGCTTTGACGATTGGACATTTTAAATACGACTCTCCTGGATATCCTTCCCCATTTGACATAGATTGGTTATAGATTGGATTTTACCGTAAGCGCAGCCCAAAAATCTGCTACGAGTAGACGCCGTCATTGCTGGCGGCGCCTCCACATAACCGGGCAAACCCTATTCTTGCTCCCAGTTATGTCATTCAATCTTCAGATTTGTTTCGGCACTCGGCATATTAAGCTTCTACTCATGTCTGTCACGCCTTTCAAAGGCTACTTTAATTGACGACCTCTCTCCGCCACTGCATGATACCGCATCAGCTGTTGCAGTTCACATTTTTGAAGATACGACATTAAGGAATGTTTATAATCAGTGCCCACCATTTGAGGAAATCGCGAAACTCCGCCTAAATAGCTCCCCCTTTGACTCTGCCTTCAGCATCCTAAACAATCGCTCCTCACTACGCATGAACGTGTTCTGTGTTGTTCATCACATAATAGAAGCTTAATATTGTCTCACATCTTTGCATGCTTCTTTTGGGACAAAAATAAGGAGCCTCCATTTCAGAGACTCCTTTTGATTTTATTCTTTTACTACGTGTATATCTTCTTAAGACTTTTTGTCGGATTTCAATTGTTCTTGTTCATATCATTCCGTATTCAAAGTCTTCGCGAAACTTACCTTCTTGTCTATCCCATAGCTGGTCCTTGAGCTGTTCTGCTCATCGTTTCTGCCCAGCGTTCATCCGCTAAGTCAATGACATTTCCAGCCAGATCGTACGCGATTCCATTTGCCTCTTTGTACTTATCCTGGGTCACTTTTATCATTTTCTCTTGGACAATACGCGTGCGCAACGTCTGCTTAACCTGCTGGTATGGGGGTATCTCTGGTTGGCGTTTATCTTCTACGCGTACAACCAGCATTTGTCCATTCACTACTACTGGAGTAAGCAATATCGTTGCTTTTGCAGCAGAAAGCACAGCTTTGCTCAACTCTGATGATAACATCGTCAACTGTTGCTCGTTTAAGTAGCCCATGTCGCCCTTTCGGTCTTTGAATCGTTGATCAGAACAATATTTCTCCATAACAATGTCGAAATCTTTTCCGGCCTTCAATTCATTTATTGCCTTCTTTCCATCGTCTGCCGAAGATACAGGAATCACACGGATTCGAATCTCGGGCTTAGACCTGTCTATTCCAGACACCACCTGGTCGTACTTTGTCCTAATTTCATCTTCCGTAATTCCCTTGTCGGCCAGATCCATAAGCATTTCGTGTGCGACGTAAGATCTCTTCGCTTCATCAACTTTAGCTTTTATCTGTGGACGCGCTGCTACCCCTAATTTTGCGACCTCCCATTTTACTACGATTCGGCTAACATATTCTTCCAGAGCAGCCAACAACATGTCATATTCCCTTACTCCTGGGCTTCTAAACATGTTTACATTCTCTTTTATGAACGCCGCTATGTCAGTAAACGTTACGGTCATT
Organism: Holosporales bacterium; assembly: GCA_031265645.1. Taxonomy (GTDB): domain Bacteria; phylum Pseudomonadota; class Alphaproteobacteria; order BNTO01; family BNTO01; genus JAIRNK01. Next base: position 6,045 of record JAISCJ010000048.1, read on the forward strand.
TTGTCGCCGATTTTAGCTAACACCGTATCGTCCTTTAGTTTTCTTACTAACTCGTCATTCTTTTTGTCATCCTCGGGCACGCCTTCATTGGTCTGCTCCTTTTTGGCTTTTAATTCGTCTAGCCGCTCATCTACGGATTTTGTTGGCAACTCTGTCCCGTCTGGAGAATATAGAATTACACCATATTTCTTATACAACTCGGACACATGCTGCAAAGCCAACCTTGTAAGCAAGATACCCCGAACACGAGTCTTCACTTTATCTAACGGAGCAGGAGCCGATTTCCGTTTATCATCTACGAACAATATGCTGAATCCCATGTTTGGAATGAACACAGGAACCTTTACATACGAACCAACTGTAGTGTTTTTTATTGTAGAAGACTCCGCCGCAGGCAATTGAGATTCGCGGAAGTACCCCAATGAGGCTTTCCGTCCTAATCCGTTCCTGTCTTTTGAATGAATATTTTGCAGTTCTGTGAATGACATTCCTTTTTCTAGTTTTTCTAAAACTTTTTCCGCATCATCTTTAGTTTCAACTAGAATATGACTCAAGCCAAATTCCTCCTCAACCACGAAAGATTTTACCAACTTCGCATATTGTTCTTGAATCGCTTCTGGAGTCACACGAGGCTTTCCTTGCTCTTCAAGGTAGTATTGCTGCAAAATGCGATCTT
>JAISCJ010000082.1 GCA_031265645.1 Holosporales bacterium
TAATACTCAATTGTGCTGTTCCAAAATATTTACACAGATGCAAAGTATCCACCAACACTGCTTTCAAACATTGCGTTTGCTAAAAACTCTTGTTGAGGCGGACGAAATGTACCAGCCAAACAAGCACGCGATATGGATACAAATTTTCTCGACGTTAAATCAGTTCGTTCGTTCATTATTTGTTGATGAGCCAATTGATTCGATAAAACTTGATGAATACTGTCATAACGCCCGCTTAATAGAATATTTGTCGGCCGTGGATGATCAATTTAAAAATGCAGAAGAATCGCTCGAAACAGTGGTGCAAGGATTAACGTTGCCTAATTTTGTTCCAGACTTCAGCTTGGACTACACCAACCCGGGATGTGAAGCAATTACGTTCTTTATGAATGGAATTGCTCAGGTTGTTACGAACATCAATGCATTGTTCCCGACCATCTTTCAAAAATTTAACGCATCTAGCTATGCAGTAGATCAAGATTTGCAAAATGCTGTTTTAGCAATAACTCCTAATTTGAGCGAGTTTGTAGAACAGTTTGGTTCAAAGATTCCGCTCTTGTCGGATCTTTGCACGACTTGTACTCACTACAATACGTGGGAGACAATTCGAGGCGGGATATTGACGTTGGCTGAGTTTCTGCAAAATTTTGCCAATGAACATCTTGCAACGCCACTTTGCTGTCGGGATCCAATTCTTGCATTTTTGGAAATAGGAAGCAAATTACAAAAATTGTCTCAAGTAATACAAAATTTGCCAATAACGACATCAGACATTTCAGTCGATACAGGAAATAGTCTTGTCTCTGACTTGAACAGAGGAACGAACGTCTTGTCGCGTATATTAGAACAAGTAAGCGAAATGAGGCGTTATCGAACGACAGATGATTCGACATGCTTGATGCAACTTCTTTTACCAAATGTAGAAAATATAGACCCACTGCTTGAGAATTTGTTGAACGTTGCTCTGAACATTCACGGTAAACTTGGGGGTGACGCTTTTGTATTTGAGACAACTACACCAAATTTAAGTGGAGATTTTTGCTCGCAATTGAACAAAGTCCTGACGTCAGTAAAATCATCACTAAATTACGTAGCCACAAATGTTGGTACATTTAATTTGAACTATTTTGCAAGGCATCGAGCCTTTTACAGTGACGAATATTTTGCAGCATTCCAGATATTTCTAGGAACATTTAAAAATATCGTGCAAGAAGTTAGCGAGCTAACAAAATCAACAATTAATTGTCATACAAGTCACTCGCCTTTCTTTTTGGAAGAACTTCAAAACATAGAAACTGAACTAGCGAGTGTAAGTGGAACAATCAAATCGTTTTGCTGCTCAAGCGCATCTGAATCTTTCTACCTAATAACCATATATCTGAAGCAGCTTAAAATATTGTTGGATGCAACTTCGCATAATTACACGATAAGTTTTCCAACTCCCGAACCAGCAGCAAGTGATTTGCTTTTTCAAAATTGTGAACAGATCTATAATATCCTTCAAGAAATAATCGGACTAAAGGATTATCTTGTAGAAGATTCGTGCAATTTTCAAAAGATTGCCCTACGTTTAGCGGGACTGCGCCCAAAACTTGATGAAAACAAGTCTGCACTTATTTCACTTATGCAAAGTCTTGGAATAACAGATTTTTTACAACCTGTTCCTTCCGATATAAGATTTGACAGCAATAATGTCGCGTCACATGCGGCTGAAATGGCTATCGAATACGAACGGTTGACCAGCTTATTACAGACACTAGCAGGACAAATTCGTCAAAATCCGCCATTGCAAGCAAGCAATATTGGATTGCTATCCTTTTTGGGCAAGGGCAAAAATATGCTGGTGTCGCTAGGTGAAATGATTTCATTCCTAGTTGATAGACTTGAAGTACCCATTTCTATCCCTTTGTGCCCGGCCTGTTCAACCATAATTGCTCCGCATACGCCAACGGCTCTCGTAGCCGTCGCAATCGACGATATTCTTAGTGTCGTCAGATTTCCGGGTTGTTGCGTCTCACCAGCGGACGAAGTCATTAACTCTGCGAATTTCCTCCGACGTTTACGACATGTCCTTTTTTCATTGACGCAGCTTGAACAAATTGCTTTGCACTCGTCACATGAGCAAGAATTTTTGGATTCTTTTGCGACATTGCTTTCTCGGATTGTAACCGTACAGCAAGGCTTAGCGTCAATAGGAGAAAACTATGTTCCCGGGCCTGATTGTGCCCATCGACCGCTGCTACCTCAATTGCAGGAATTAAACGTTCGCCTTCAGGATGTTGAATCCTCTGTTGCGGCATTAGCAAAAACTTTGGGGGCTAACATCAATTTTTTAGCAGTTGGGGTTCTCGAACCGAATCGCGCCGTATCAGGATGCGAAATGCTTGCAATTGCAATTGAAGATTGCGAAAACTCCATGCGGCAATGCGTGCAATATGGAGCTGACATATGCAATATTTTGCGGCACGCAGATAGACGTCCACACAGACCGCAACTGCTTCATATGTTGGATGAACTAAGTACAATTGCTGGGTCAATTCACGAACATTTGACGGCAGTTGCAGCGGTTGCAGCAAAAGAAGTGTCGTGTCCAAACTGTATCCTATCGAGAGATCGTCAGGCGTTGAGTCTGTTCGTTCAGCACTTTGGAACATTTGTTCATCTCATTGGAGATGATTCCGATAAGTCGATACGTGGCATATTAGATAGATATTGCAGCTCCATTAAAAATGCGGAAGCATTCAAAGTGATTCAACAAATCCGAAACATACACTTGATCATTCAAAATATAACGGGCAACGATTCTATCTTTAGTTTTTCAGAAAACTATTCAATCATTCCTGTTTTGACTGAACTGCAAGAAAGTTATGCTGTCTTGTCTGAGGGAATGAGCAAAATAGAGAAAATACAATGCGGCAATTCCGATTACCTCTCGCTACAACAAATCGCTCCAGCAGTTCAGCAGCTCTACTCCAAATTTGTGAACTTAGCGACATTTTTAGGTTGCGCCGCAGAAGAAACGCCACTTTCCCCACCATCAACGTTTTTCCAAGCCGTTCCCTTGCTAACGGAATTAACATGCCAAAGCTTTTCGCAAATTGCAGCAAACATAAACCAACTCATTCATAAAATGAATCAACAGCAAGTTTCTTTCGCAAGTAATCCAGAAATAGTGCAGTTTCTTGAGACTATTATCAACACTAAATTAGAGAATCAAATAGCGCATATGTATGACGTTTTTCCTTGCAAAAATTGCGACTATTTTAGTGAGTCAATCGTGCGCGAATTTCAAAAGGTAACGGATGCTCTAACCGCGTTAAAGCAGGCGTTTCTAAACCAAACATATTTAGCTAAATTTGAAGTGATTGGAAAAGAAATTGCACGCCAATCTCTGGAAATCAGCCAGATGTGCGACGTTTTTATAAACAATCCAAATGTAATACTCGTAGTAAATGATGCTCTCAAAGATCAGATGCAAATATTTTACGATTCTATGGACGGACTAAAAGCGTTTTTGCTAGCCGTTCTAAACAATGAACCATTAGAAAATTGCCTGCAAAATCTTAGCGTCGACTCTGTCTCTCGATTACACAATGTAGTGAATAAGTTCATTGAAAACGTAAGCATAGAGTGGAGCGCAACGGATAATTTGTTAACGCTGCGTGAAATGACCTTTCAAGAGCAATTGGCAACCTTCTTTTCTGCAATTTCAAAAGTGGACAAATCCATTGCAAAAATATTTAACATTTCAAAAAAATTCCATGTGATTACGTATTTGCACGATTTTGTAAAATCCCTTCAAAGTATAGAGCGCTCAATCGAGTCGTTTCCAGCTGCAGCGCTGAGAACGCTCGAGGATAGTGCGCACCAATTCCCACTGTTTGTGTTGTCACCGCTTTACTCGGCAGACTTGTTTGCCGACCTGTCTGAAACATTACAATCCTTAAAAACGAACGTCACTGGAATTGTTTCTGAAATTCAAACTAAGTGTTGCTCTCATTTAGAAGCATCTTGCTGCCGTCTTTTGCACGAAGTAAAGCGTTGTACATCATTTCTCAATAGCATTATTTTTAATCCAAATTATCTAGAAATGTTTTCTAGTACAAGTGAAGTTCATGAACTGCTTGCGCACCTTTGCTCGCAAGAAGGGTTAAGCGGTCTGATCGCGGGAGTGCAACAAATTTCGAGCACCCTAACAGCAAATGCAATGGACGCGGATGAGTGCATAACGCAAACGATCGTTCCTATTATCGAAAGCTTGACCCAGATGCTTAACGTAATTGCTCAAAAATGTTTAACGTTTTTCAATGATCACAAACTTGGTGCCGCGTTGAGTGACATTCCTGAAATTCCTTTCTACGCGTCCGCAGATGAGACCATGAACAAGCTCATATTTACGTGCACTGAGTTAAACACTGCTATTAACTATTTGAACGAAATAAGGCTTCGACCAAACTACGCGTTTAATCGTCAGTTAAGCGAATTTAAAAGAATGTTCGAATCACTAGTAGAGCTATCTGATGCGATTGGGGCTTTGCACGATCTAAACATTCAGGCATGTCCAAGACATTTGCAGTGGCCACGTGTGCCAATCATGGCTATTGCAGCGTTATTCCGTCCTGCAGAAGTAAAGCAAGAAGATGTGGAGAAAATAAGTTGTTGCTCAGATTTTGTAAATGGATCTGAAATATTTGCATATAGACTTGCCGAATTTGAGTCACTTCATGATGAAATTTTGTCCTACTTTGAAGCGCGAATGAATTCTCACTCAAGTTCTTCCGCGCTGTTTTCGCAAAAGCAGGTAGATTTTCCTGATTTCAGAGTGAATCTTTGGGCAGGAAATGCAAGCTTGTCAAATCTCAATGCGCGTGAATTTAGTCAAGTTCTTCAATATTTTATTGGATACGTTAGCGAGCTGTCGTTTCACCTTAACGAAATGAACGCGACATTGTCTTTGTTTGCAAAAACTGAGGATTGTTTGGCTGCCATCTGCTTTCCTCATATGCGATCTGCGAATAATGTTATGTTGAATCTGCTGCAATTTTCGCGTGATATTCTTAAAATTAGAACTGTTGACGAATTCAAACCGAGTGGCGTGACAGACTGCACAAGCCGGAGACTTAATTTGCAGTCAATTTTACACTCGTTTGAAAACATTTTTGCTCGCTGGGAAGGGTTTCGCGACGTTTGGGTTCGCAATGTGCATACGCTGCAGTATCACGACACCATATCCTTGCAAGTGCGTAATTTTGCCGAAGCGATGCTACAGTTGCGTCAAGGCGTATCGACGTGGAAATGTGCAAATTATGCCGATGGGCGTTCCGTTTTTTGCCTAACTTGCAACGAAATCACGGAAGAAGAGTTTGATGGCGTGAGACTGAGTGCGAATATTTCGCCTATTTTCGAACAGATTGCTAATCATGCGGACGATTGCTGTCCGAGCATACTCCATCTTGTTGTTAGCAATGTTCGCAAAAATTTAGGCGATATTGCAGTGTTCATCCGAAACATAAGCGAAATAATCCAAAGCACAACTTTTCCAGAGTCGGCCATTGCAAAAAATATTTTTGATGCGCTTCTTCGTGGTGACGAAGGCGCTACAGAAAAATATCGTAATCACATTTTCCAGTTTGTGTTTAGCAACAGTAGCTTTTGGACGAACATGCTGACATACGCAAAAAGCTTGGTTAAGATGATCCTCGATCTAGAAGCTGTTCCACACGACGGGGCTTGTCCAAGCTATGCGTTAAACCCAATTTTGGCGCAATTGGATAGCACTGTGGGAAATATGAAGCAAAATATCGCTCATTTTGCAAATTGTGACGAGAATGATCTTATATTTGAGCCTGCAACTGAACCTGATGGTAGCCTCGGCATAGCAGACAATGTTGCAAGCGTGGTTGCGTCTTGGAATCTTCTTTGCGGGGCTCTTGATAAAAATGTTCCTGATTCGGTTCGAACTTTTCTCGCGAAGGTGATTAGCGATCTCAACGAAGATTTATCAATTTTGTACGATCATATTCCTGCTTTTAAAGCGTTGATGGATATTAAATTTTGTGGAGGAACACAAATTGCTTGCGATATTACGCCAAAAGTAAAAAATTCAGTAAAAAAAATGATTTTCAGAAATGCACGCTTGCTGTCTAATCTTTGGGCTCATAATTGCTGCGATGGTCACGCAAGGTGTATGTACCATGCAACCAAGCAGCTTGAACAAATTAAAGCGGTGCTAACAGCGGATTCGCTGGGGTCTGAATTAATTAGTCAAATTTGCAATTGCTTAAGGGGGTTCTCGCAGAAAATTAACGAAATGCAGTTCAAAATGAATTTTGCGGCAGATAACAAACAGCCGATACATTGCCTATTTTCCTGCGTTACTGATGACTTTGCCCAACTGAGCGCAATTGCCGAAGAAACGCTGATTTCTGTAAATTTTCGCGCCCAAGCGTATCCAAGCTGGGATGAACTTACTGCCGCGACAAAAAATGACTGCGGTTCGCTTCAAAGCTTGTACGACGGCCTTAACGAAAAACTCACCATGGCCTTGGGTCTGTTCACGGAAAAGCTAGCAAACGAAGACCCCAATGTGATTCTTGGCATTTGCTCAGTAATAAATGGGATCACGTCATCTTTAAACGGATTAATACAATCTATGCAGCGTTACGAAGGCACATATGGCGCATTGTGCAAATCTTGCCAGCACAGCAGCGTTATGCGAGGAGTCCGCAAAGTCTTTGAATTGTTCAGCATAGCAAATCAGCAACTTCGTCTAAAGATAGATCATGCAAACCTTCGAGACATGCAAGCAGTACATAACGAAACAGCGGCACACCTGAGCGCATATTTTGATACAGCGTTGGATGATAGGTTCTGGAACCCGATTGAAAATATTAATCTTTCCGCCGATCAAGCAAAGGGGGCGCTGTGTGCTTTGGTGGGGCATTAATGTTAAAACCAGGTGCACTTACGATGTATCAATAATTTGATTATAATTCATCGTGGCCGTATTAGACGCGCGAGTAGTCCTTGTTAGGGGCGGTTAAATCTGTATATACAAAATTCTCCAAATACGTCGAGCCGCTGTTTTCTTGGCTAACGGGCACGTTGTCGAGCATTCCATTTTTGGCCTGGATTTGCTTGATTCTCGGAATACTATTTATCGTTGGCGCATATTTTATTGTTCTGTTTGTTATAAAAAAAGAGTCTGCGCCCAAACAGAATTCTGCAGTAAACAAAGAAATATCCCCGCATAAGCTACCGCCGTTCGGAGGCTGGGTCTCCGAGTTTTTGAGTCGCAAGGGGATTTTTAAGATTGGGCGCCTATCTCTCGATTTTCTGAACAGCCTAGACTTTTTGGAGCGCACATTAAAGTGCAGCGACTACAAATACAAAAATCCATGGATACTCGTGTTAGGAGGGCGCGGCTCTGGAAAAACGACACTAATGCACACTGTGCATACGATCGAGGCAGATTGGCAGACGGCATTAAAAGAAAAAAAGTACGGCGATTGCAATTGGTTCTTTATGAGGAACGGTGTTGTCCTGGATGTCAGCGGCGGACTGTTTATGGAAAACGAAACAGTTAATGCGGACGAAGTTGGTTGGACATCACTTCGAAATCTGCTCGTTCGCTATCGCTCTGCAAAACCAATAGACAGCATTTTGCTAACAATTTCTGCTGAGGATTTGTACGGAAAGAACCGCATTTCAGCGATTCAGTGCTTAGACCGCGCAAAATTTATGGCACAAAAATTGTCAGCATTCCAAGATCAGCTTGGGCTAAAAATCCCAGTGTATGTTGTGATCACAAAAACGGACATAATTCCTGGCTTCAAAGAATTTTGTGCCCATATTCCCGTTGGAACGAAGCAAAACATGTTTGGGTGGGCATCTCCGTACGCGCCCGAAATTATGTTCTCCCAGCAATGGGTGAATGAAGCGATTGATTTCGTTGTGTCGAAGGCGGAACACATAAATATGGATGCGTTTTGCGAGGATTTCAGCGAAGAAGCGCACGACAGTCTGTTTGTATTTCCTCACGAATTGGCGAAAATTTCCGACAATTTGCTCATATACATGAACCAAATATTTAAGACAGAGCAATACAAGGCGCCACTCCTGCTTCGAGGAATATATTTTTGTGGAGATAGCGACACGCTCAATGTGAACGCCGGAAGAACGGAGTTCATTGATGTATCTTTGCTCCGGGGTACCTCTCCAGGGGATGGCACGTCTAAGCCTGATAATGCTTCAGGCGACTCTTCGGCGCCAACTGAACAATTTCAGAAAATTTCCGATCTGGAACAATATAAGCGAATCTTCTTTTTTGGAGATCTAATTGCTAACAAAATTATTCCTGAGCGCGCAATTTGCGTTCCTCAAAAAAGTAAATTTTTTGCCGCAAACAGAAACATAAAAATTGCAAAAATTTCAACGGCGTCGTTTGCTGCAATTGGTTTTTATGGAATTTATTCTGCAAACAAAACGTTTCAAACCAGCCGAGCGCTGATATCTCCTGCTATCGACTCGATGTACAGGTTTTTAATCAAAACGCAGCAAATTCCGATTCTCGAATTATCAAAAAAAAATGCAGATTTCGAAAATTCGGTCCGTCAGCTGGCCGCCGTCATGCAAAAGCTGTCCAATGCCGATTTCTTTTCAATATTTGTTCCTCCTTCCTGGTTCAGCCCATTGCGCTCAAGGCTGAACAAATCGGTGAATATTGCATATCAAAACGTAATAATGCGTGCGCTGTACATTAATCTTTTGCTAAAGGCGCGCATGCTGCTTCATCTTGAACCTGTGAATATTATTCCAACGACGTCACTTGCTCAGCTTGCCCTGCCAACAAAAAGCAACGAATTCCAGGTGATGAAAGAATTCGTGAAGGGTTTGACCGAACTTTCGGAAAATGTCGAAAAATTTAATGAATTGCGATTATCTGCGTCAACAAAATTGCTTGCGGAGCTAGTAGACTACGCTTTTAAGTTAACTCTGCCGACGTCATTTCTGAAATATTATGGGCAAATGCAAGGCAAGCTGCGAACATCTGCTTTTCCAGAAATCGACATCGGCGTTTACAAGGGGCTAGCGCGAAATACTTTTGCGTCGTTGTTTCAGCATTTTTTCAACACAATATTTATTTATTCCAATCCCGCAAGTCTCCCAGGACAGCTAGATCGGCTCATCCGCCAACTTCGGCATATAGATTCGCACATGCAGCCGAATTTAAACTACTTGCGAGAGTTGGAAAAAGACCTAAGGATCGTCATCACTGTATTTGAGGAAGAATCTGCCGGATCCGTAGAAAAATCCCCCTCGGAAACGGCAGCAATTGGCACAGAAAACATTGCGCCAACGTGGATGGACAAAGATGTATTTGATCCTAATCCAGATTTTGAAGAATTTTTATGTGCGCTGGACCGTTCACCATTTTTCGGCTCTGAAATTTCTCAAGCCGTCGTAGACAATTGCGCCGTAGGAATGTTTCATTTGAAGCGCAGTTTGCGTGAGCTAACAAAGCTGTTGACCACGGACGTTCGCTTCGGGGAGTCGCCGGAGGAGTCAACCAGGGCTTGCTCGCACGGGATTATTTTGCTCGGGAAAGCCCTCAAAATCCTGTTCAGCGAGCCATACATGCGCAGAGCAAGCGGCCATCAATTTGTTGCTTGCGTTCCTGAGGGGCAGCTCCTGTATTGGGATGATAAGCTCCTGAAGGCCGCATGTGAGCTCTGTTCCCAGTACGAAGAGTTCACGACTCAAAAGGTTGGCGTATTTCCCATTGTTCTGCAAGAAAGCTTCCGGTTGCTCGCACGCGACGGCCTACAGCAGAATGTGATGAGCTTGATTTCTCAATCTCAAAATTTCATTCCGTCTCCCGTCGGGACAAGTGGCCCCGCAATGGAAGAAACAATTCGGTCGCAAACAGCAAATGTTCGCCTTGTAGGACAGCAATTTTTGAAATTATTGGAAATATTGAATTACGAATCTGTTAGCTTCTTTTATGTAACGCTGCGAGATTTGTTGTTAACAACGAACTATCGCTTGCTGGATTTTATCAACAATTTGATGAAAAAGGTTGGGCCATACCACATTTGGGATCCGTCATTCAGCTGGTGGGATGGCAAGTCGAGTCCCGCGTATCCAGCGTATGGCGTCAAAGACGCTCAGGATTTGAGCGCGTTCTTGAGCATTCAGGGGCAGCATGTGATCAACTTAGCGATAACGTTGGCAAAACCCGTAATCGAATTGCTTACAAGCGACATAATGCTAACGGTCAATCCGCTGAACCGGGCACTGCTGACCAAGTGGAAACGTATTGTTGAGCAAGGTGAGGCATACCAAAACAAGCAGCCAGGAAACAGCATTGGAACACTTGAGGCGTTTATCACGACGACGCTGAAAGGGTACACTATTGAAAACGTGTTCCAAGAAATAAAATTGGAAGACCTGCAGGAAGAGCAAGGGGATTATTTCCTTGAAACGATGCAGTACATAAAAAAGGGTTTATTGGGACGCGCAGAGGTTTTGACTCGTCAAAAGAGCATAAATAACTACCGAACACTTACGCAGCTGTTTAACAAAAATCTTAAGGGCAAGTTTCCGTTTTCGCCAGTTTCAACGGATCCGTCGCAGGCAATCGAAGCAGATCCGGAAGAGCTTAAGGAGTTTTTACTTAAATTTCTTGAATTCGGAGGTTCAGCAGAAGCCATCCTTGACCAAGTTTACCAACTTGGAACAATTGCTCACGACGCAGTTGTATTTTTGCGGCGGATAGAGAACATTGCTGAAGTACTAAAAGAATATTTGGGCGAAAACTCGAGTGGCCTTCCAACAATATCGTTCACAAATGAATTCCACACGAATCGGGAAAAATCCATTGGAACAAATTTCATATCTGAGTGGACACTAAAAGCAAATTATGAAGCATCAGTCGGGCACATGGACAAAGTTAAGCAAACTAAGTGGATATATGGTTGCCCCACGGAAGTGTCTTTCTTGTGGCCAGATGTGCAGGGAATGACGGAGCACCCGCTCCCTGATGCTACGCAGAAAGATTTAACGGTTTCAGGAACAAAGGCGACGTATTCATATAGCGGCAAGTGGAGCATTTTCCGGCTAATTCGACTGCACAGGGCCCCGCGCGGAGATTATTCGCCAATGTTGAACCCAAATTGCATCGTTTTAAAATTCGTGGTTCCTGTGTCCGAAACGAAAAGCGCCGTTATGTACAACTCAATATCTCTGCTTGGGGAATCCACAAACCCGAACCTAGGCGGAAAGGTGCTGATGTTCCCAGTGTTTCCAACGCTAGCTCCGGATTTTTCGCAGGAAATGAGTCAATATTGGAACGAGCCTGTCTTAAGCTTTGGCATCATCAAGCCCGCTCCAATTCCTACTGGGGTCAATTAGGCTGCTATACATCAGGTACGGACTCTGGTATACTAGGCAATTTTGGATCTGACCCTGTCAACAGCTGGATCATTGATGCAACATGTGGAACGAGGGTTCCGTCGGTTCTGTCTAGTCCATCAATGGTAAGATCTCCTGCGTTGTATTCTTTTGCAAGCTCAGTTGCAAGAGTTGCGAATTTAGAGCTGGTCGCTTCGGGAATGCACTTTTTGTAGTAATACGAAATCGCTCCCGTTAGCGTACTTAGTAAATTCCTTCTTACAAAATCAACATTAGCCTTTATCCGCGTTAGCGCGTCAGGGTCATCTGCGGCTGCAATCGTCGCCGCACGCTCTGCTTCGTTCAACCTCGAATAATACGTCGAATATTGTACGTTCGACGGGTCATTCTGATCTCCTATGAAATTCAGCAAAAGCTGTGCTCCAAGTTCAAATAACACGCCATTTAATTTTCCGTATATTGTAGTATCTCTAGGATGGTCATTCAACGAGTACCCCAAAGAAGTTTCCAATTCCTCATTAGGAACTGCTTCGACTTGCTTCAGCAAGAAATAAATATGCTGAAAATTAATAGGATAATGATTGACTTGACTTAGTGATATGAGCCTGACTATTTCTTGCACCAGATTCATAACAGAAGTACGCCCTGCGAATTTAGAAACAAGCGATCCTCCGAAATCTCCCGTGTAATCAGCAAATGCATGAATTTGCGCATATAACGGCTCGGTGAGATTGCTATATAAGTTTGAAATACCGGAATCAGGCAATTCTTTAACCCCGTAAGTTATAGTGCTTACAAGTTCAGGGATTTCAGAGAAAAGCTCGGAACTACCCGTTATGACTTTTTGCATAAAATTGAATGAGCTATATAAAGTTGGACCTTGAAGCGCCATCCATGTATCCGTCGCCACTCCAAGATTGGCCACTTCCGTCATTGAATTTTTTAATGAGCTGACTCTTTCCATGTACGGAATTCCCGACATCATGAAAATCAAAGGGGTCGAATATAGTTCTCGGCGGAAAGATTCTACATCCACTGCTTCATTGTTCATTAAGGCCGCAAACAAATGGTGGTAATTCACCCATTCGAAGTTGCCTAAAATCTCGATAAACTGCTGCTCCGTGAACCCAACGTTTGCCGCAACAGCAAGCTTGGCGATCATTCCGTCTAGCGATGTTTTTACTTCGTCTACTATTGCTGCGAAACTTTCAGGATTAGACAGTGATCCAAATAATGTTTGAACAGCAGGAACGTCTTCGTGGACCTCTTCTTCAGGATCTGTCTGCTCAGGGTCTGTCTGCTCAGGATCTGTCTGCTCAGGGTCTGTCTGCTCAGGATCTGTCTGCTCAGGTTCTGTCTGCTCAGGGTCTGTCTGCTCAGGATCTGTCTGCTCAGGATCTGTCTGCTCAGGGTCTGTCTGCTCAGGATCTGTCTGCTCAGGATCTG
>JAISCJ010000083.1 GCA_031265645.1 Holosporales bacterium
TTCACCCTCAAAATCTGCAGCCTGTTGGCAATACCGAACTAATGAACAGAAGAAGCTTGATTTTTGAATTTGAGGGAATGCTCTTTACTGGAGATGCTACGCGAGAGACGATTGCAGCGTATGGTAATATTGCTGGACAGGCTCTAAAAGCAATTGTGTTCCCTCATCATGGTGCGGGGACAGACGGATCTGATCAAGTGGTAGGATGGGCGCTATCTCAACCTTCTAGGCTTATGATTGGCATAGTTCCAACAGATGGACAATATGCTAATAATCATCCAGATGCTTACGTAAAGAGTGGAATAATATCTGGATTCCCATACAATGGAGGCAAATTCCACTGGCGTTTTATATCAGATTGGGCGCACGTTATTCGGTCCAAAAAATTTGAAACGTATTCAACAAACAAAACCATATTTGAACTTAGTACGTTTCCAGCTCACTTGGTAGTATTAGGTGGGATAGACTGCATTTATAATTATCGTCACCAATAATGTATAGTAAATTGTTTATTTTCAAATTTTACCTTTCTAGGTGTTCGTTTTATTATACGTATCGATGACGGAGGTTAGCCCTATCGAAAATGCAGGTTTACGCCCGTTTTTGGCGGGTCGTGTAGACGCGGCGGATTCAAGAGCGATGAGCCAGGTGCAGGTTCCCTCCGTGTCCTACTGGTCAGGAGGTCTTCTGAAAACCCTAGGATCTGTGCGGTTTTGCGGGGTCCACCCTTCCAGAAAAAATATCCAAAAATTCGCCGATTTGTCCTAATGGTCCACTTGGGAACTGCAAACGGAGCAAATCCCCTCCGATACCAGTAGGTCGGTTCGTTTCACAATAAATGCCATGAACCCCTTGAGTATCAAGCCTTTGAGGGCAATTTTTGGTGACCCCTTCCGTTGCTTCGAGGAAGTGGTTTTTGCATATCAAGCCAACCATGTGCAAATTTTGACCTAATGGTCTGAAACGTATAGTTCCTGCGGTGTTGCGATGTTTTGGTGGCGCGTTCGGACGACCGTCTTACGAAAAAATTATGACTGCCGACCTAATGACCAGTAGGTCGCCAGTTCGACCTACTTTTTTATAAAATGGGTCGTTTTTTTGATGGACTTTGGTGTGTCAAATGTGTTAACAGGTCAAGAAAACGAACAACAAATCTGATTACAATTTCTACACAAATATTTTTTTTGATTGCTTTTTTGGCTCGCGAAGTGTTACACTGGAGTTACAGAGTAAGTTAAGGAGTTCGTATGCCAACAAAATTGCAACGTATTAACCTTTCAATAGAAAAGGACATTATTGAAGATCTAGAACTATTAGCCAGCATAACCCAGAAAACAATTACTGGGCTTGCTAAGGAATTAATCATAGACGCGCTTGATAGGCGCGAGGACTTGTATTTGTCCAAGCTTGCCAATGAAATGGATAAGGAAGGAACTAAAACTCTGTCTCATGAAGAGTTTTGGACATAATGGCTTACATTGTTAATTATCTTGAAACAGCAAAGTGGACGTATTTTAAGCTCATCCCTGCTGATAAAAAATTGCTTATCAAAAGAGTGATCGAAGAGCGTCTCACCCAAGATCCTCAAGCCTTTGGAAAACCTCTGCGAGGAAGCTTAAAGGGGCATTATAGACTTCGGATAGAAGATTACAGAATTATTTACAGGGTAAACGGTAACGTTGTTCTTGTGATTGCTATTGGACATAGGAAGGATATTTACAACGATTATCGCTAATGAAGCAGTGGACTTCTATTCCGCAAATTTACGAAACATCGCATCTTCCTGATCCTTCCAAATAGCTGGGAATCTACTGCGAGTCAAAGACAGAGTAGTCACATGCTGGACGGCAAATTCTCAAAAATCCAATCGAAGCTCAGATGTATGAAGGATCACGTAATGCGTTTTTGATTGAGGATTTGGAGGATCGCGAGCTTCTGATTGAATTGCTCAAAGTTACGTGGAACGAATTGCCTTTTCGCGATAATAATTAGATTATATTCAACAGCGCAACACACAATTATGTTAGAATGAAACGAAGTTAGGTTTTGTGGAATTCATTCATGGAAAATCGAGCAGCAATTGGTTTGTACTACGCTGGATACATGTTCTTGTTAGGTACATTTGGAGCAATCTTTGGCTTAGTCTTTGCAATATTTGCATTGAGATGTGGTTCATTTCGTGATCTTACACTGATTTTGTAGATCTTGTTCTTTACTATGGCTGGTGGTGGTATCGGAATTGGTTGTGGCTTACTGAAACACGCGAAGTTACTCCAAAATGACTGTGCTACTATCAGAAAAAAATAGTACTTGGCGTGAAACAGCACAGTGTAATATGAAGTTTACTATTGAGAAGATAGTCTGGAAGAACGCCTTTGGAATAGACATTGGTGAGTACTTCAGTTCAGATAACCGCTTGCCAAATGATTGCGCAATTGCAAAGATTCGAAACGGAAAATATCCGCGCAAAATTAATCACGGCTTTTATGAAATGTTCTACATTTTGGATGGCGAATGCTTCATTGATCTGCAGGATGAGGTTATCCAACTGAAAAAGCAGGATGTTTACGTCATCGAGCCAGAGCAAGCACACACGACTCGTGCTGAATATGCGGATGTTTTAATATTTTGCACTCCACCATTTGATATAAAAAATGTCGAATTTCTGGAGCCTTTGCCTACGTAAATCGTTGTTGAAAAGAGGAAGTGGTTTTTGCGTATCAAGTCAACCATGTGCAAATTTTGACCTAATAGTCTGAAACGTAGAGTTCCTGCGGGGTTGCGATGTTTTGGTTGCACGTTCGGACGACCGTCTTATGAAAAAATTGTGACTACCGACCTAATGACCGCCAGTTCGACCTACTTTTTTTTAAAATGGGTGCTTTTTGATGGAATTTCGTATTATTTACATGATACAATAAGTTCCGTAATGAAATATTCCAGTCTGTCAACCAATCAAATGTTTGTAAGTTGCGTATTTCCTTAATTTTTTTGTACAGTATGGTTTGTTTCAGGTACTTCATGATGTTTGTGTATATCCTTTTTACTTTGTTTGTCTTTTCGTGCCAATCAGTTTGTTTTTCGTCATTTGACAGTAATATGTTGGCGGAAAAGTTTATTGCTTCTGCCAAAAACCATTTTTTACAGCCTATACAGTTTGATGACTGGTCGGCTATGTTTGAAATCTACAGTGATCCAAATAGTATGAGATTTATACAATCATGTGATGGAAGCACGTATAATGCACAAAGTGTACAAAACTTGGTCGAAAGTCTCGCAGCAAAAAATTCTGAAGCACCATTAGAAGAGTTTACTCTAACGATTTTAAAAGACGACAAAGCTATTGGGTTTGTATCAATTTCAAAACTTAATGAAGCAATTCCTGAGATTTCTTGCTGCATTATTCCTTCAATGCAGAGAAAAGGCGTTGCTAGTTCTTTGATATCAGCTTTGCAGCTTTTAGTGGACTGCGGTATTGAAACTTTAGGAGCATTAGTTCACCCTCAAAACATCGGATCTAAACGCGTTCTCGAAAAGATTGGCTTCTCTTATGTGGATCCAGATTGCCTCAAAAAATATAATATACCAATGGAACGGTACATTTTAAGAAATATAAATGAGGTAGTTTCTATTCCACAAATTTACGGAACATCGCATCTTCCTGATCCTTCCAAGCTTCAAGGAGCAGCGAAATCAGGCGAGGAATCATAGCTTTTTTATGGAAAATGAAAAACTCTCACCGCGGTGAGAGAAATATAGCTTTGCTGACTATTGCAACAAAGGTGAAATCCTGCGGTCTTTTGCAGATTTCTATTTATACGTCCGATATCATTATGATATACTTTCGAAAGTAGTTCCCAAATTGCGAGCCAATAGTTTTTTTCTCCACAACCAGGTGGTCAATGGCTCCTAATTGGTGAAGCCTTGTCGAGTCCATTGCGTTTTCAAAATTTTTGAGCAGCAAGCGTGAAGAGGCTGCCTAAAAATAAACATGCACAACGCCGTACTTGTTCCTGCGGATGTATTTTTTATGGCATAATGATGCGTTACAAAAAATCAAGTGCAGTTACGTAAAAGAAAGATGGTAGAAAATCAAAATATTGAATGGAAAGAAATCTGGAAGGACGAGTATTTAAAACAGATTTGCAGTTTCGCTAACGCGCAGGGCGGTAGCCTTATAATTGGTCAAAATGACAAGGGCAAAGTAGTCGGTATCGATAATGCCGAAACTCTGCTTGTAGAATTACCAAACAAAATCCGCAGTACAATGGGCATCATTGCAAATATTAATCTGTGTAGCGAAACCGATCTTAACTATATTGTTGTACAGATTAACGCGCATCCTAATGCTATCAGTTACCGTGGTAAATATTATTATCGTTCCGGAAGTACCTGTCAGGAACTAACCGGACACGCGCTTGATGAATTCATTTTGAAAAAATATGGACGAACATGGGATTCCCAACCTGTGCCTCGTGTTAGCTTGAATGAATTTTATCATGATGCCTTTGATGTGTTTCGCAAAAAAG
>JAISCJ010000110.1 GCA_031265645.1 Holosporales bacterium
CTAGCGAATTGCTCTTAGCATCAATCGTGCATAGATAGCCAATGTTGAAGCATATGACCGTACAGACTTAAATTTAATTAGGTCTAATGGGTCCATCTCGCCATGATCTGCCTGCCCATACTTCTCCTGAGCCAACTCAAGCACACGTAACATTACAGAATACATCTCTGCAACCTCTGCCTGCTCACGCAGGAAACGCCCATCGATTCGGAATAGATCAAGCAATCGCCCAGCACAATTTACAACCCCTGCAGGAGAAGTCCAAGGCTGTTCGGGCGAAGGCTCTGTGTTGTAGATCAGATTCAAATCATTAATTGTATATTGAATTTCTCGCAAATATTCGTCTTTTCCTGAAATAGTGTGCATGTCCTCAATGCGGTTATGTCCGCATTGACAGAGACTACTTCTCGCATAGATATCAACTTGAGCGCCAGCTGCTGGATTTGGATATACAACTAAGTCATCAGCCTGGGAATTACTTGACGCATTCATAGAAAAACAGAAGCAAACCGTAGACAACATAGATTCAAAAAGTTTATTCATAAGCACCTCTCTAATATATTTTCAAACGCATGTTCATTGTAACACGGGGAACCAATAGAGCAAAGGACAAAAACTTAAAAAGGCAGAAAATAGCGCGACTTTACTACAACAAAAATCACATTTCTCATTCGAGATTGCTCTCGTGCAGACAAAAACTCGGAGAGTAAGCTTCCGGATTAATGCCCCTTAACAGCCTTGTAGCAAGGGCTTGCAACGTCTGAAGATATAGCTTGGCAGACTCAAACGTTGCACGATCCTCTGCATCAATCTCTCTCGGTTCAGGATCATTATCTTTCGCGTTCGCGCCATATTTCTGGTTGGCAAGGTGAAGGATTGGTGCTAGTCTCGCGATTATTTCTGCGACTTTGCCTTCCCCAAGTATGTCAGCTCCATCAATTTGGTAATAGTTCCCCAGTACTCTTGCGTATGAAATAGCTGATAAGCAATAAAACCAAGGTCGCAACTTTACGTTTTCTTCATTTTCATTTAAAGCGTAACCCAAATGCCTGAGGTCCGACTCAATATGCTTCACAAAGTCCGCTTTTCCTGAAAACATATAGCCGCCACTACGGCTTCCCACATAAACATCTCCCCTTTCTGCTGGGCGTTCAACCACAGGTAGACTTAGAACAGACTCCAAAGAAGCATTAACCGAAAAACAAAAGCCAACCATTCCAAGCATAAACATTAGAAATTTATTCACGCCACACCCTTATATTGCGTCCCAAACAACTTTATTTTACCACAATAGCGTAAATACATAAAAGAGGGCAACATGAATAAACGAAAGGTAGCATGAGCCAGGGCGAATTCCTATAAATACAATCTAATTTAATCGGAGTTCCCGTTTAAGATGGCGAATGATCATGTCCCGAAAGTCCAAGTCTAAAATCAACTGCGCTGACGGACATCCCTTGGTGATTAGAGGCTAGCTGGCCATCCTTGTATACTGCGCCTTGAGCGTACATAAATGATGTTTCTTCCTTAGCAAGAATTCGAACGTGCAATACTAAAAAATCTAAGATTTGAATAAACCTCGTTATATAACAATCCCTAAAGACTCGTCTTTCTAAAGTCAAATTGGTTCCGTCTATGAACCCAGACCGGCGCAAAGCAACTTCATACAGGAGACGTCCACTATTCATGTATTGTTCTAATATTGGTGAATAAGTCGAATTCTGAATTATTAAGATTACGTCAGAATGCCGGATTGAAGCAAAGGCGACTAACTGGTTTACTGAGTGTCCAAGTGTTTCACGTTGAGTATCGTACGTAAAGCCAAATAACTCGATTTCATCATGCCCAGGGTAATGGGGAGTGGCACTCTCATTTCCAGCCGCATCCTTTTTCATAACTTCGCCATCTGAAAATATGCTGTGGTGTTCGAATATACTGTCCATGCGGAGTGTCCACTCTTTGGTGGCCTTTGACACCCCCGACAATTCATTGTTTTTATTGGTTCCGACTATAGGGATTTTAAGACGGCCACGGCCAGGCAAGGTTATAACCTTCATGTCCTGGACCGCCATGATTTACCTTTTGTTAACCTTCAGTAATTCAATGTCACAAATTTTTTCATGAGCGTCAAATTCTTCGTTTGGTTACGATGCGCATTTTTTTATATTTATACCCAAACGCTTCAAAAATTATCCGCAGAAGACACGCGAGTTTTCGTTAAACAAATTTATAGGGGACCACAGAAATGCTTGATGATTTCTGGCCTTTAACGTGGGATAAATCGCTGATTCTGCGCTCAAAACCAATTCAACGGAAATCTGACTACAGTATCTTCATCATATGATCTACATATTTAAAGTCGAAATCCAAAGCAATGTCTTATCTCTCAAACTTTGTCATATTACTTTCGTGTTTAAGTTAATTGTGTGTAGTGGAATCCAATCGGCAGAGGTCCATTCTGATGTTCCAAAATGGAGTTCATGCCGCCATGAAACTGCGCCGACAAGCAGTGCTTCGGCATCATAGTCATAAAAATTTCTCCTTAGTATTAAGCGTCCACTAATGTCTGTATACGCCAGCTTAGGAATTTAACATAATTTAAACGCAAGAATCGACAGACATGAGTAGAAGCTTAATATTTAAATAAATTACAAACTCTTTAACGAGCATTTAAACGATTTTTTGCAGCTTGAATCAGCGGATTTTCTGGCGGTTTTGCTGCACTTTTCGCCGAAATAATGTCAGCATCATTTTCACAAACTATGTGGATCTAATATTAAAACACAGGATTATTCCATGTAAGGAATACCTGCAAAGTAAAGAACTTTATGCTGTGTTTTTCGATAGGATATATATTCTTTTTGAGCTCGTCCAATGTGATAAAACCTTAGAGGGACTCATTCGCAAAATACACTGTAACTTTTGCAAAAAGTCCTCACTGAGGCTTTCTAAATATGCGCAATTCGCTATCTTGCCAATACAGCCAACATTAACAATGCCACGATGTTTATAATTTTTATCATCGGGTTAATAGCTGGTCCTGCAGTGTCTTTGTACGGATCTCCTACTGTGTCTCCTGTTACGGCGGCCTTGTGGGCATCCGACCCTTTGCCACCCAAAAAGCCAGATTCAATGTACTTCTTGGCATTGTCCCATGCGCCTCCACCAGACGTCATTGATAGGGCCACAAACACTCCTGTGACGATCGTCCCCATAAGCATTGCACCCAACGCGGCAAAGGCCGATTCTTGGGATGCAACAGCGTTTATGACAAAGTACATTCCAATTGGAGCCAAAACTGGCAACAACGACGGAATGATCATTTCCTTGATTGCGCGCTTGGTCAACATATCAACTGCGGCGCTATAGTCTGGCTTATCTTCTCCCGTCATGATTCCCTTGAACAACGCAAATTGCCGCCGCACCTCTAGTACGATTGCTCCTCCAGCACGCCCTACAGCCTTCATCCCCATGGAGCCAAACAGGTAAGGAAGCATGCCACCAACCAGCAGCCCAATTAAAATAAACGGATCTTGCAAGTTAAACGTTATGTTCAAGTTGGGAAAATAATGCTTTAGGTCTTCCGTGTACGAAGCAAACAACACCAACGCAGCTAAAACTGCGGAGCCAATGGCGTACCCTTTCGTGACCGCCTTCGTCGTGTTTCCAACTGCATCAAGCGCATCCGTAATATTTCGGACGTCTTCAGGTAAATTGGACATTTCAGCAATTCCGCCTGCATTGTCCGTGATTGGGCCGTATGCATCTAGCGCAACAATCATTCCTGCTAAAGCCAACATTGTTACAGCGGCAATTGAAATCCCGAACAAGCCAGCGTTTACATATGCTACGATAATGCCTGTGCACAAAACCAAAACCGGAATTGCTGTTGCTTCCATTGAAACGGCCAGTCCTTGGATGACATTCGTTCCGTGCCCAGTTTCTGAGGCTAACGCGATGCTCTTTACAGGATTGTATGCTGTTGACGTATAATATTCCGTGACCCACATGAGAAGCCCCGTAATAACCAAACCCGTGATGCAGCAGGTCAGTATATTTGCAGCGGAAAAATCCACAGCAGTAAGTACATTCCCGCCAAGGAAAGCGACGCATGCTGTATAAATAAACGCGCCGGAAATCACTCCTGTCGCAATTACGCCTCGGTACAGTGCCTTCATGATTTTATTATCAGGGCCAAGCTTTACGAAGTACGCTCCAACCATGCTGCTTAATATACATCCTCCGCCAATAATGAGCGGGAAGAGCGTTAGCAAATCTTTTAGCGCGCCTGTAAACGAGACAGAGGCAAGAACCATTGAAGCAACCAATGTCACAACATATGTCTCGAATAAGTCCGCTGCCATCCCTGCGCAGTCGCCAACGTTGTCACCAACATTGTCAGCAATTACTGCCGGGTTTCTTGGATCGTCTTCAGGAATTCCTGCTTCAACCTTCCCGACCAAGTCCGCTCCAACGTCTGCACCTTTTGTAAAGATTCCGCCGCCAAGTCGTGCAAAGATAGATATGAGGGAAGAGCCGAATCCGAGTGCAATCAACGTTTCTAGGGCAAGCCGTTCATCTAGTCCGTAGCGCTTTGTTAATTCATATGCTACCGCGACTCCAAGCAAGCCGAGACTAACAACAAGAAAGCCGGTAACTCGTCCAGACTTAAATGCAATGTCCAAACCTGCGTGAAGCCCATTTTTTGACGCTTCAGCGGTCCTGACATTTGCTCGAACAGACACATTCATTCCAATGTAGCCTGCTAGCCCAGACAAAATCGCTCCGCCAACAAAACCTATGGCAACGATTGGATTGATAAAATACCAAAATAACGCTGCCATTCCCGCGCCAACGAAAGAAATCGTGAGGTATTGGCGATTTAGGTAGGCTTGTGCCCCGACTTGGATTGCTTGTGCAATTTCTTGCATCCGTTCATCCCCTTTCGGAAGCGTAAACACGGAGCGCATAGAAGCTATAGCGAAAAATAAGCCAAGAAGCCCACATCCCACGACCGCGTATATGATTTGACACGATGACAACATAAAATACATGGTAAAAAATAAATTAACCTGATTAAGTGTATATCAAAAAAAAAACTAATTGTGCAGGGTCTAGCTTTTTTGTCGGTCAAACGCAGAGATTTTTCCTATAAATCAAAATGAGTTAAAATCGCTGCGGATTTAAAAATTCGAAGAAAACTCAACGTGCCTATTTGGAAACCATTCACCCAGGAAAAAGTCGCACCTTGCGCTGTAAAAATTGCACGAGGGCACGGTGCATATTTAGAGGACGAAGCTGGAACTCAATATTTGGATTTAATATCCAGTTGGTGGGTAAACATTTTGGGACATGCAAACGAAGAGATTGCCGATGCAATTGCGTCCCAAGCTCGCAGGTTAGAACAGGTTATTTTTGCTGGATTTTCGCATGAACCTGCGGAGGTATTATGCGCTTCCCTTGAGAAAATTTTACCAAAATCATTGCGGCGCTTTTTCTTCTCGGATGATGGTTCAACTTCTGTTGAAGTGGCTTTGAAACTTGCATACCAATACTTTTTTAATCAAGGGATAAAAGATCGTTGCACGTATATAAATCTGGAAGGCGCGTACCACGGCGATACGTTAGGTGCAATGAGCGCGGCCGGGAATCGTTCTTCATACCATTCGACGTTTAAATCATTCTTTTTTAGAACGTATTCAATAAAATTCCCTGACACGCCAGATGAAGAAAAAAATGCACTGTCTGCACTTCAGGATTTCTTAGAAAATGAGGGTCTCAATATTTGCGCATTAATTGTTGAACCCCTAATACAAGGCGCAGCAGGAATGCGAATGTACCGAGCTGAGTTCTTGGAAAAAATAGTAAATGAAGTTCGCAAATATGGAATTTTGGTAATTTTTGACGAGGTAATGACGGGATTTGGTCGAACGGGCACAATGTTTGCTATGGATCAAACACAAGTGCTTCCAGATTTCATATGCCTATCGAAAGGTCTCACTGGTGGTTTTTTGCCATTAGGGCTAACTGTTTCCACCGACGCAATCTATGAGGCATTTTATTCAGACGACTCCAGCAAAGCATTTATTCACGGGCACTCGTACACTGCCAATCCAATTTCATGCGCAGCTGCAGTTAAGTCGTTAGAAATATTGCGACGAGAAAGCACTCAGCTCGACATAAAACGCATTGCAAAAGTGCATTCGCGAAATTTAGAGAGCTTGCCTCGCGCGCAAAACAAAAGGGCGCTAGGAACAATTGCCGCGTTTGAAGTCGAGTCCGCGGCATTCGCTCAGGAAATAACATCTCGCCTGTTGTCCCAAGGTCTGATTATTCGGCCGCTTGGGAACACAATATATTTTATTCCCCCATATTGCATTGACTCGGGTGACCTTGAGCGAGCGTATTCTCAAGTCGCGGCGCGTTTGAATTTCGCCTAGCTGCATAAGGCTCAATTACAAGGGACTGCTGCACGTCACTAAGCAACTCGCTTGCTTTAACAGTCAGCACTCCGTCCTCATCCACACCAAAATTCAGTTGAATCTGGGGTTCCCCCTTTGACATCGGGCGAATCCCCTTTAAAATAAATTGCCCCAATGACACACAATTCGTTGCAAGCATTTCTTCGCCTTGAATGATGTGAATCAATACATCTGTTTGATTATCATACATTGTCGAAAAAAGCATATTAACGTGAATTGGAGTTGGCGTATACTTCGGTATTATGTTTTCTACGTATCCCATAAGGGTTTCGATCCCCAATGACGCCGGAACAATATCAAGCAGCAGAGGTCGCGATGCCATCTCGTGTCCCATCAATGTCTCGCAATGCAGGGCCGCACCAAGGGCGACCGCACAGTCCGGATCGATCTCGTGGAAAACACGATTCGCGCCAAACGCTTCCTTGAGGCAATCAACCACGTATTTAAGCCGCGTTGAGCCTCCAACTAGGATTACCCCAAGAATTTCATCTTTACTAATTTGCAAATCGGATAAAACCTTGTCCATGATGTGCAGTGTTTGTTGGACGTGTTTGTGTATTGAATCCTCAATGGTTGATGCCAAAGTCTCATTCAAATTTTCCTTGCCCCAAAGTTTATCGTTGTACTGTTCTTTCCGGAATCGAGCGTGCTGCAAGTTCTCAAGACTTTCACCGCTTTGATACAAAGCTTCAGAAATGTCTCGATCAATATTATTTCCGCCAAGATTTAATTCACCGGTTGTTCCCAGTACTTGAAACACGTCCCCTTCAAGACGCAGCACCGTAACGTCAAATGTACCTCCTCCAAAGTCGTACACTACATACAATCCATCTTCAGCGCTTTTCCCTACCGATTTCGCCGCAGCAACGTCATGTGGATATCTCACATTTAGTCCGTATGCCAGCGCCGCAGCTGTAGGTTCGTTTAGCAAGCGCACAACGTTCAGCCCTGCTTGTTGCGCCGCGATTTTTGTTGCTTTGCGAGCGACGTCAGAAAATCTAGCAGGCACTGTAATCACAACGTTTGCATCTTGCGCTCCAAGGACATTGTCTATTTGCTTGCGTATATTTTTCAGCAGCGCAGTAGACAATTCTAATGCTGACTTCCCGCGAAAATTAAGCTCGTCAGGGGTCTCCATGAATCGCTTAAAATCGTAATAGATCCCCTTACTTATTTCGTTTTCTAAAGCCAAGTCTTCCGTAAGAACGCTTGGAATCAAATTGTTTGTTCCGAGTTTCAGTATTTTTGCCGATTGCTGATCTGCTATGGCAACAACAGAGTTTGTCGTTCCTAAATCTATTCCAATGCACTTGCGCGGAGATCCTTTGCTAGCACAGCTTTCAATGGATACGAGATTCATCTCAGAGCCCTAACCACTTATTCCTAAGTGTAATAGACCATCTATTTGTGGTGCGGTCGAGAAGATTTGAACTTCCAAGGATCTCTCCACAGCGACCTCAACGCTGCGCGTCTACCAGTTTCGCCACGACCGCCCTCTAAGGCAGCATAGCATTTGAATGGCCAAATATGCAAAGTCTCATACTTAATTTGCTATTTTTTTGAATTTGTAATCCACTGAAACGTGATTAGCTGACATTGTTTTCCTGCTACAGGCTAGCACATTGTATATACCAATTTGTCAAGCCTCTTACCTATTTCCATTTATAACCGACTTAAATTATAATGGCTAAATGGAAATATTAATGTTATCGTACTTAATCGCGAAGAACAATTTCTATGGTATAAAGCTCTTTATCATCTTTATCATTTTCGGATAGCACCACGGCTTGTTGACTTTTGTTCCGAATGATTACAGTGGCAGAACCGGCTAATCGCGCATAAATGCCAAAAGCTTGCGCTCGCGTCAGGATGGCGGTTGCAGAATGTTCACCTCCGCCAAGTCGTAAAACGCAAGAGCCATTTACCGAAACAATAGAATATGTTCCGCCGAGCTTTGATAAAGGAGGGTCGCTCGAAAGGAGAAGTTCCGCCGCGGCCAACTTACTCCACACATTCTCCGGTTTGTCTAAAATTTTGCCGTCATACGTATTAGAGTAAAGCATTATAAGTGTTTGAATGTTGGCGAATCCATCTGCGCTAGATTTGATTTTTACTTGCGTTAGTAATTCACGCCCTTTAAATATTGAACCAATCATTACGCCAACAATAACAAGAACAATTGATATTTCAATCAGCGAAAAACCATCTAGCCGGCGCTGCAGCATGAAATGAAAGGAGCGCGCCCAAGCACGCCGCATTATCTTAATGCGCAGCCAAAAGCCCTCCAATCGTCGTTCTTTCATATAACAGGTTACAACGGTCCCACTACACAGAATTATATTCGATGCGCGTTAATTTTCGCTTAAAGAACCCAAAGCTATGTACACGCATGAATACTTGCTTCTAAATCCTTAACACTTGCTTAGGCCTACGCAGGGTCACTCTTCTTGGATATAAAGGCAGCCACGAGCTTGTTGATCAGCGATTCAAAATTCAAAGGAGGCTTTGCGTAAACGAATGTTCCGCCATTCTCAAGAAAATCGTCATTAATACCAAGCACTATTTCAACGAATTTATCGCCCATCAGTCCTGAGGTCGTAATTGCCACGGATGAATCGTCTGGAATGTGAATGCCTTTTCTGACCTTGATGGTTAATTCCACACGGTAAGCCTTATCAAAGTTTACGGCCGAAACGTAGCCCACGCTCACTCCGCCAATTTTGACTTCACTGTTAACCGAAAGTCCGTCTACCGAGTCAAATACTGCCTTATATGTATTTCCGTTACCACTAGGAATGCTTGATGACGTCAAATATCCAAAAATAAGGAAGGCCAGGGCGACCATGACAACGATCCCCCCAACAACGGTTTCGACCATGCTATTTCGCATGCAATCACGACACTTAGTACCACACATTGCGGATTCTATTACATTTGCTAAAAAAACAGAATGCAGCAAATGCAGAGAAATATGAACTGCAGAGCACATTAATTTTTACCATGTCATGCGTCAAATGCAGAGCGAACCAGCATTCTTTACGCAAAATTTATTAAAAAAAATTGCATTGTTCATTCCGCAAAGAATCAACTAGTTCGTGAAGAATCCCCTCCCGCACGCCTCTGTCCGCAATTCGCAATCGATGATTTCCAACAACCGATAAAATGGCATTGAATATACTCGTTCCTGCTGCAAGTAAGCCAACGCGTCCAAAGATTAATTGGTCTAAGTCATTGTTTTGTCCTTCTGCAACGTCTCCTATTCTGTTCATTAACAAATCCAATTCGTTTTTGGCGATTGAATCGAATGAACACTTGTTTATGTACTTCGCCTTTAGATTGTTGCCGACACGTTGCAATTCGCAGGAATCAAAATCTTTTCCATCAATTAATCTTCTGTCATACGATGGGAGTCCTAAAACGAGCGAAGCTAGCGTTGTTACTGTTCCTGAAGATGCAACAATTTGAACATTTTCTTTTTTTAGGTAATCGAAAATTTTATTTTTTATAAAAAAAAACTGACCGACTGGCTAATCGACTGCTGAGCTAAGTTATATGTTTGGGCATTGCAACCATCGTGCACATATGTATCTCTTAGAGTGACTACTCCGTATGGCAATGACATCGAATCAACGACTGTAAATCCACCTCTTGAAATACTTTTATTCTTACTGATGCGAAGCCAGATGATCTCTGTGCTTCCTCCTCCAATGTCGATCAATACACCGTATGGATCGTTTTCAGACATAACTCCCATGCAACCTTTGAGAACAAGCTGCGCCTCTTCCTGTGGAGTTACTATTTCTAACGATATACCCGTAAGTGCGCGCGCCTTTTCAATCAAAACTTCTGCATTCCTCGCTTGGCGGCACGCTTCTGTTGCAACAGCTTTAAGGCGTGAGACGTTGTAAAACTTAATTTTGCTGTGGCATATTTCTAGCGCGTCCAGCGTTCGATCTATTGCGCCTTTGGACAAGAGGCCCGTTTGCCTGATTCCTTCTCCAAGTCCAACTACGCGGGCGAATGAATCTATAATTTTGGTCGTATGATCCAATGCACCACGGCGCTTAAAATAGTTTTTGTGCAGGCTAGGTATGTCTACAACTGCCACCAAAATGCGGCATGAATTTGTACCTAAATCTATTGAAGCGATATTCGGAGAACACGCATTCATGTTGTAGGAAACCAAGTCCTTTTTTGAATGGGTTCTTTCTTCCATCAATACCTGCCTGAATGCAACCTGCAGTGCTAATTTATGTGAAATGTTCAACTGCGTCCAGTTAGTGAATGAGCATTGTGTGTGTAGGGGGGGCTTGCAGTGATGTGTGTAGTCTACTCTAGAGCTGATGGCACATATTACCGCTTAGCCCTATCGCACGCCCATTAAACAGCCAAGTGCAACACTAGCAATCTTCAACTAGATTAAGTCACGCGAAAAAAGTTAACCTTATAAAGCAAAAAACGAGGTTAACATGCAAAAAAGCTATTCCCACGT
>JAISCJ010000130.1 GCA_031265645.1 Holosporales bacterium
ACAACGGTCTAGCTCCCTCATACAATAAATTAGTCTTGTTGCAAAGTATATTAAAGGAGGAAACCGCCCTGTCGAAACAGTGTACAGTACGCATATGTGATTGAGTATTTTTTTTTTGAGAGGATAAGATAATGTCTATTCATTTATCGAAATTTTTATTTAACAGAGCAACGTCAGGACGTATTTGGGCCCAGTTTGCCTTAGGATCTGTGTTATCCATAGGGGCCGCATCCTTCGCGGAATCAAGCACGAGTCTAGGAAAAGACAAGCCCCTTTTTGAAAAATGCAGTGAAGCCAACGAGTTTATGGATTTCATAAATACTCATGGCCCTGTGGACGCTCCCAAATTGACGCAATTTGTACAAATTGCGCATGCATTGATCGTATTCGGAGCAGACGACCTTAACGATGTTGACTACCAAGACGTTGAAGTTTTATTCCTTGTTGGGAACGATTTTCCATCATTCGATTATAGTGTTTTTTCGAATCTAAAATCTTTTTTCTCTTTTGACAACGTAGTCGGATTAAACGACGATCAGCTTGCACAAGTATCAGCCCTTGTGAAGTCTGGCGCGCCTTTGGAACATATAAAAATCACCAACTGTGGAAATTGTAATATTAAAGCTGGAGAATTCGCAGGCGCCAAAAGGCTTAAAACTGTGGATCTTGGCAACGTTTCAATTATTGAAGCAATGGCTTTTAGTGGTTGTAACCACCTATATGACGTAGATCTTGAGGGTGCCACTGCCATTGGCGACAAAGCTTTCAGCGATTGCACCCATCTACTATCAGTAGCGTTCCTGCAAGCTACATCAATTGGCAACAAAGTCTTCAAGAACTGTAGCAAGCTATTCTCAGTAGATGCCAGGAGAGCTATATCCATTGGCAACAAAGCCTTCGCCAAGTGTATAGGACTATTCCACACAAATTTTACTAATACAAGAAACATTGGCAAAGAAGCTTTCAGAGATTGCCACTCGCTAATACAAATATCATTGCCTAACGCTGAATCCATTGGCGGACGAGCTTTCGCCCATTGCAGCAGGCTGCAGGAGATTACGTATCCAGATACAGCAATACTAGAAGGGAGTCTGGTGTTCGTTGGCTGTCCGGGGCCTTTGACCAGATATCAATATGAGGGGCAAAAGTATGAACACCTAAATCATTACTAGAGGACAGTAGACCCGTTCGCGGTTAGGGCACGTTAGGAAAAAAATTATAAAACTAGGGCAGACCTTTGTGCAGTTGAGTTACTTACTGAAGTTACACAACGCCTGCCCAAACTTTAGTGAATCACCCGTATATTGTATTAATCTTTTGACAACATAAATATGTTTTACGTTTGGCCTTATACACACAAAGATCCCCCGAAATTTTCACCAATTATTCCGTTGCGATGGGGTTGGCATCTTCTACTGAAGATCCCTCAGGCGAGTTCGGATCCTTTCCAAGCTCATCCTCAGCCTTTCCTTCATTCCCTCCAACGAGCATGTTTTCTGACACAAGCCCAGCGTGAGCGCGAATCAATTTTTCGACCTCCGCCGCTTTATCTGGATTATCTCGCAGGTATTGCTTCGCTGCCTCTTTTCCTTGTCCCATCTTATCAGAATTGAACGAATACCAGGATCCAGACTTGTCTACCACCTGAGCGCATACGCCTAAATCGATTAATTCGCCAGGCTTGGAAATCCCTTCGCCATACATTATGTCGACTTCGATAACCTTAAATGGTGGGGCGAGCTTATTTTTTACCACTTTTATGCGCGTTTGGTTTCCTATTACTCTGTCTTTGTCCTTAATTGCGCCAATTCTGCGAATATCCAATCGGATTGATGTGTAAAACTTTAACGCGTTTCCACCCGTCGTCGTCTCAGCGTTTCCGAACGTTATTCCAATTTTTTGGCGCATTTGATTGATGAAAATTACTATGCAACCTGTTTTTGCTACGCTGCCAGTTAATTTGCGCAGCGCTTGGCTCATTAGCCGTGCCTGGACTCCCATGTGGTGGTCACCCATGTCGCCTTCAAGCTCCGCACGTGGGACAAGGGCTGCAACGCTATCCACAACGACGACATCTACAGCACCGCTATGAACCAATGCGTCAACTATTTCCAGCCCTTGCTCGCCAAAGTCCGGCTGAGACACTAAAAGGTCATCAACTTTTATTCCAAGTTTGCGCGCATATCCTGGGTCAAGAGCGTGCTCCGCATCAACAAATGCACACGTTCCACCTTGCTTTTGAGCTTCAGCAATTGTGTGAAGCGCTAGCGTGGTCTTTCCTGAAGATTCTGGGCCATAAACTTCAATTATGCGTCCCCGTGGAAAGCCTCCAATTCCGAGCGCAAGATCCAAGCCTAGACAGCCAGTTGAAATAACTTCTACTTCGAGCTGGCTGTCTTGCCCTAGCCGCATGATTGAACCACGCCCAAAAGCCTTTTCTATTTGAGAAAGCGCAGCATCCAGCGCAATTTTTTTGTCGTTGTCACTAAACATTACAAATCCGATATCACTAAAACCTGGGTTCATTTTACATAAAGTTTCGTCGAACACATATTCCCACATTTTGGAATTACGTTGGCAACCGTTCAAGACCTATTGACACGAAACTGTTCCTTCGCAAATCTTTATCGGAAAAGATTTTTTTGTAGAGTTTTAGTCTAATATTTTTTACCTTTATTTTAATTCTTAGGTTATTTCTTTTGCACGTTGAGACTCTGTCTTGTTTCTATTGATTTTTGCTAGTTTGTGGTAGCTTGTCAGATCATATTAGTGGAATGCTTCTTTGTATCGTGCCCAACCAACCTATCATTGGGTTTCTACGTATTTCTCTGTGCTGTTTGGTGCTTGACTTTCAGCATCGTTACGACCACATATAAAGAAGGCAGCACATATATAGAAGAAAATGTCTGAGCATCCAATTATTCATCAGATTCAGTGGCATGATGGAATGGCGCTACTTCCGCATCACTTTCAGCAATTGGATTTGAGGTTATTTCAAGTAATTTCGCACAACATGAATTTAGTATCTCGATACCACTGGGGAATTCAAGACTTAGAACTCGATGCATTAGCGCTTCCAGACGGGATATTTAGAATGCAAAATGCAGAAGTCGTAATGCCAGACGGCTTGATATTTCACTACACGTCAAAAGATCAATTGCTTCCCACGTTAGAAATCGATTTGCGCCCATTTAAGCCTGCATCTAGTCGGGAATTTGTTACTGTTCAGCTAGTGCTTCCTGCTCGTTTGGATGGGATTTCGCCTATTCGCGCAGCAACGCCACGGTTTAAGTCAATCGAAGGACCATCAATTATTGACGAAAACACAGACGATAATCCCGTCGCAATTCCTCGCTTAATTCCTTGCTTTTCGCTAACTGTTGGTAACGTTCCGCCTCCCAAGCACGTAGGTTTTCCCATCGCAAAAGTTAAGTTTGTTGATGGCTCATTTTCGCTTGCGGACTATACTCCTCCATGCTTTCAAATCAGCGAAAAATCCCATTTATGGGGCATTTGCATAGATATGACGCGAAAGATTCGAGAAAAGGCACAAGCATTAAGCGAAAAATGGCAAAACCAGATTGGTACAAGTCTGTTGCGAGAAACGTCGGAAATGTTGAAGCCGTTGGTTGCAATGTTGCCTACACTTGAGGCGCTTATTACGAGCAAAGACGTTGCTCCGTTTGAGTTATATGATGAATTAATGGAGAGCGCAGGATTTATTGCGCAATTAAATTTATCCAGCGTTCCACCTAGATTTACGAAATATAATCACAACAACGTAGACGAGTGTATTATCCCGATATTGCAGTACATAACACAGTGCATAGAGCATCTGTCATTGGAATATGCGATTTTTTCATTTAAGAAGAACGATCGCGTTTTCTCATTTAAGCTAAATGCAGCGTATTATCACTCCAGCAAAGAGATTTTCATTGGACTGCGCGCAAAGCCAGGAATTCAACCTAGGCAAATCGAAGACTGGATGAACGAAGCCGTTATTGTATCGGACGATGCTCTGCGAAAAGTGCAAAACATGCGTGTGACCGGGGCTCCGCGCCAGCTGATTATCGGCGAACAGCTATACGAAATGTCCCCCCCCCGCGATATTAGCTTGTTTGCGGTGACGTTGGATTCGCAGTTTATTCTTCCGAATCAGTATTTACACATATTCAATCCGTCTGATACAGAACATTTTCGTCCAATGGATATCGTCCTATATGTTCCAAAGGATGCAAAGGAGCCGATTGTCGAAGCGGCATAACCTACCCGAAATGGCACTTTTAATAACACTCTACAAATGTCTGTCTCCGCCAGCTTAGGAATTTAACATAATTAAAAAGCAATAATCGACAGACATGAGTAGAAGCTTAATATGTTGGCTTTGGTTTTGGGTACAAGTTTGGCTAGAACTTGTCCTTGTCAAAGTAGAATGCTTGCTGCTGAGTTAATTTTGAGGCCGGCGTGATGTCGGCCTCAATTATTTGGTTTGTGAATGTAAATTGGGGCATAACCTGATACGATCAGCTGTATTTTGTTTTTGGGCGATTGGGGGTACATGAAAAAGCGTATTGCTTTGTATGTAATAGCGTTTTTGGCATTGCTGTCTGGAGCTGTGACTGCTTGGCTTCGCTTCTCTCATGTCACAATTGAAGAACCGCGTAATATCGCCTTCAATGAACACAACTTAGACATCAAAGAAATAAAAATTCCATCAATCGATGAGCCCATTTGGTTTGTAAAAACAAAAAATCCAACTGTTGCGGTCTTAGTTTGCTTCAAAAACGAAGGTGCCAGGAGTTTTAACGACAAACCAGGGCTGCTACCTCTTGTATCGTCGTTACTATCGCAAGGGGCTGGTCCATACAATGCGACAGAACTAGCGCAAATATGGGATGCCAATAGGATCGAGATTTCTGCCAATTTTAACTCTGACGATTGGTCTGTCTCGCTGTACTGTGTTCCTGAAAAATTCCAATTGGCAATGGATCTCTTCCGCGAAGGGGCGTTAAATGCTCATTTACCCGAAGAGAAAATTGAAATGTTTAAGCGAGAAATGAAGGAAAATATTCATCAAAATCGTGTCTA
Source organism: Holosporales bacterium (assembly GCA_031265645.1). Taxonomy (GTDB): domain Bacteria; phylum Pseudomonadota; class Alphaproteobacteria; order BNTO01; family BNTO01; genus JAIRNK01. The sequence goes on from JAISCJ010000130.1 coordinate 5,089, forward strand.
TCCTGAAAGTATTGCAGGAGAAGCGATGATGAAACTCATGTATACTCCCGATCATCCATACTTTGTTACAGACGGCGATGTCTTAAGCAATATCGATAAATACACGCGAAATGATTTAGTCAAGGCGTATAATAAACTGTTCGATCCGAGAGATGCGTACGTGATTGTTGCCGGAAATATTAGCGAGGATGAAGTAAAAGAAACGTTTGAAAAATTATTTATTTCGTTAAAGAAGCAGAATCCGAACACGTTTAAATCAGTCGAGCAAGATACAAAATTGTTTAAAGAAGGTGAAATTATTCATTTAAAATATGATGCACCGCAGACCATTATTGCATTTAGACATCCAGGAATTAAAAGAAATGCTCCCGAAAGATTTGCGTTCATTATGGCAAACGAGATTCTGGGACGTGGCGTAAAATCTCGGTTATTTACTGAACTTAGGGAAAAACTGGGGTTGGTTTATGCCGTCGATTCCTCGACGGTAATGTTGGATATGATTTCCGTCGTTGCAGGGAGCACAGCCACAGAGCCTAAAAATCGAGACGTATTAATCAGCAAGATAAAGGAGATTTTCCAATCATTGGCCGAGAAAGGAGTTACTCAAGAGGAGTTGGATTTTCATAAGGTATCTCTCGCAGTTTCCGAAGACTTAAGCTCAGCTTCAAACATCGTTTCATTTTTAAATTTATGCAAACGAATGAATATTCCATTTAGTAAAGTGAATCGCTATTCGCACAATTTTTATGATTTGGCGTTGGAAGAGGTTAATAGCGTCATAAAAAAGAGTTTTGATCCTAATAAATTAAATTTCGTTACAATAGGTGCCGCGTAATGATGAAGCTTTTATTTATCCTTCTTCTAGGTGTATTTACACACGGATGGTGCGTAGACAATGGCAACCCTACTGAAACTTGCCAAACGACTGACAATCAAGGAAACCAGAAAGACGACTCAAGTCGCGATCCTGGTGATGTGAAAATATACGAACACACATTAAAGAATGGATTGAGAATTGTTGTCGTCCCCGTTGAGTCCAATGGGCGGATATATTTTGGAGTGTTATATGGCGTCGGATCGGTCGACGATCCAATGGGAAAGGTGGGGTTGTCACATTTTTTAGAGCACATGATGTTCAAGGGAACAAAAAGCGTTTCAAAAGACCACCTACACTATTTGTTGAGCAAGTATTGTGTATCGTTTGGTGCGAACACGGATTGCGATTATACGCTGTACCACCATATCGTAAGAAAAGAATTTCTGTATTTAAGTCTGGTGATAGAGGCAGATAGGATGGTGAACTTGCGGATTGACGATACGGAATTCGCGATCGAAAAAGGCGTCATACTCGAAGAAGCAGGGTTAAGAAACATAGATCCAACTAGCAGATACTTGAATGATGCAGGGGCAAGAATGTGGTATCTCTATTCACAATATGCCCCACCTGTCATTGGGACAACGTACACTATAGAAAATATCTCGCCAAAAGCATTGAGAAAACATTATAAGAAATATTATGTTCCAAACAATGCAACGTTGATTTTTGTAGGTAACATTCAGATTGAAGAAGTTGTGCCAATTGCAGAGAAATATTTCGGACGCCTTAAGCCTTCGAAAGAACTAAAAAGGCGAGTCATTCCTGAACCGCTCAATACAGGAATACGCTATTTCATCGAAAAATCCGTTCCTGAGATAAAAACGCAAACGTTACAAATAAGTTATTCGTTTGACAAGAATATAGTTGTTGCACTTAAAGACATGAATATTGCAAGGTTTATGACGTTCATGCTGTTTGGTCCATATGGACTTACAAAAGTAATGAAAGATGAAAAAAATTTGATTTGTAGCGCTCGCATAGATTTAGGGTTTAATCGTGGAAATAAAGCATTTTTGTACATAACTTTATCATTGCGAGATGGAGTGGATCGACGTGTTGTCGAAAAAGAGTGTTTGGAAATCGTTCGAAATTTTAAGAAATTCTTAACAAATGACTTATTGCAAAAAGAAAAGGAAAAAGATTCAACTGGTTTTAAGTTTATGACGGATTCTCCTCAAGAATTGTTCGGCGAAATGGTTGGCCTTATGAAAGGCGAGTGTAGTTTAGACGATGCAAACAATAGGCCCAAAATTATTGATGATATCACGTTGGATGATCTGATAAACATGGCAGCAAAAATCTTTAGAGATGAAAACATGAATCACATGGTATACTCGCACCCAACGACGATTCGTTGCTTTGAATATTAGTCAGAGATCCCTGCCATAAAATAATCGAGACTTGCATCCTGCAGAACTACTACGTTTACAACCTGCACTAGAATAAAACCTTATAAATACAACTTGTCTATCCTTGATAAATACAACTTGTCTATCCTTGTATTTAACGATACCGTGACCATGGGTGTTGGTTCCCTGTCTACTGCATGGTGTGGCGAAACGGGCTTTTTTTCATGGAGGGTAACATGAAGGGTGGTTTTTATACAGGGAGTTCTGGGTCAAGTGGATTTTACACTGGAAGCTCAAGTTCGACTGGTTTTTACACGGGAGGTTCTTCAGGCACAACGCAAACGTACGACTTTAGCAAGGCTTGCAGCGTGCCATCTGTGCGTCCAACAGATACTCACATAACGTTTAGTTCGCCGCCGTACGGGTCGCCTGGAGCTCAGGTGAATATACCGGTAAGCAGCGACACTACCTTTAGCGTATTTGGAGGCGCCAGTGGTAGTCATGGGGGTTATGCTGGGGTTGGTTTTTCACACAAGTTCGGGTAGTCAGGCGCTTACTGTTTAGCGTTAGAATTGGGGTCGACAAATGCCAGCCTCAATTGTTTTAGGAAAGTTTTAATGTGGTCTGGCCGTGGGTTTTAGTGTTTTTTCAACAGCTCCGGTTAGGTTCGTTCTAAAGATAGTGGGCGGTTATGTCACTGAGTTGGCGAAAGCGTCTGCCGTTATTTTTGTGCTGAGAGTGATTCGACTCTCGTCCCCCTTATTTACGATGATATTGATAGATGATGTTCTTCCGAATATGAGGAGGAACGTTTTATTTGTTGTTGTACTTGCCATGGTTGGGCTCTACGTTGTCGAAGCGATTTTGTCGGTGTTCGTTGATTGGATGTTGTTTTCAACCACAACGAGGATGTCGAGTCACATATCATGTGATTTATTTTCTTCTGTTTTTAAATTGCCGCGAGGTTTCTTTTACACAAACCGAACAGGGGACACTGTGTCCAAGCTTGGAGTGACTTCGACATTGCAGAGGATTCTTTCTGAAGAGCCGATGCACTTGGTAATGGACACGTTTTTCGGAATTGTGTTCATGTTTTTTCTTTTGCATTTGAGTCCAGTTTTAACGTTGTTTTCGGTGCTTATGGTTCCCGTAGAACTTTTTACGTCACACTTATGGACAAAAATTCGAATGACGAAAGCGGACAAGTCGGTCAACTTGGATAACATGCATAGCGGGACGTTAGTGGAGTCAATATCTGGCGCGGAAACGATATATCAGACGGAGTCATCAAGTTTTTTTTATCAAATTTGGTTGCGTGAAATTGTAGAAATTATTAAAAACTCTGTTTCCTTAAAGAAAATCGATACAATCTTTTCGATAATATTTGGGTTCATTTCGCAATTTTCTTCGATATTTATGTGGATATGATGACCTTATCATTGAAGTTTACGTTTGTGTTGATGATTTTTTGACAGCACAAATACGGTTGACTACTAATGTCTGTCTCCGCCAGCTTAGGAATTTAACATAAATTAAAAGCAAGAATCGACAGACATTGTAGAAGCTTAATAATATGTCGAAGGCAAAAAAAAAGGCTAAACTATAGGGCTCCCATATGAAACCTAGGATTATTTCAGGGCAAAAACCCTGCAAAGCAAAGGTTTATCCTATGTGTTTCAGATGGAATATGTATAAGCTGGCTTGATGGAATACGTTAACATTACAAATCCACCATGTTGCATTAATCCGAACAGTATGTTACCGATTAAGTTATGGTACATACAGTATTCGCCGAAGATAGGGGCGCGAATAAAAATGGCAAGGGGGCTTGTGTTTCTGCATGGGCTAGGTTTGTCGGGCGATTAGCTCAGTGGTAGAGCATCTCGTTTACACCGAGGGGGTCGGCGGTTCAATCCCGTCATCGCCCACCATATTTTTTTAGGTACGTACGGGTCATGGAGACTTTTGGCAATTTCCAGGTCCGAAAACCCTATGTTTTGCGGGGTGTAGCGTATCTTGTATTTTCAGATAATTTTATAGGAATCGTCTCCGTGCCCCGGATGTGGGTGTTTTTATGCTAGCAGAGACCAAATGTTCTCCGCTGCTTACGGGTCAGAATCGGTCTC
>JAISCJ010000001.1 GCA_031265645.1 Holosporales bacterium
TCATACCACGCAATCATAATAGTGATATTCGTGTAACATTTTTGCAGATAAAAAACAACAACAAAAAATGTAGCAACTTGGATTCCTCGAAATTCAATGGTGATATAGCCCAATTAGAACTATTAAAACGAAGGCCTCTATTTCGCGATAAAAATGGAAATGATCACACGGTACTTAAAAAAGCAATTTTGCCGTCCATAGGATCATACGGAGTATTTTGCAAAAATAAGGGCATATATGACATGCAATTCTTTTCAGCAGAAGTTTTGGAACCTTTAAATAAAGGGAAAAGGCCCAAAAGAAAAATTAAATCCATTTTAAATGAAATAGATAACAAATATCACGAAACTTGTAATGGGGGATATGTCTATGTTTCTGCCGTGCAAGGAATACAGCAATTTATCAAGTCGTTATTTCAAGGCGAAATAGGAAGCCCAATACCTATTGATGAGCTTATATGTTTTCAAAATGTGAAAGAAATGCTTGAAAATTTAGCTGAGTACAATAAATATATTAGCGCAGAGCTTGATAAAACAGAGCATGTAGTTGATCTAGAAAAACAACAGGTTAAAAACAGAAATATATGTAGAGATATATTAATAATTGATAATTATTCAGAGTAAGAAGAATTGAAATGCGGGATAGCACATAACAAAACAGGAGTTAAGGAGGAAAATGTTTTCGTTCATACAACAAGAAGATAAAGTCATGATTTGTAATGTGACGTTTCCTAAAAGTAGCCGCAGCTATGCTTATATTTCCAATGATGCAACATTGAAGGCAAATGATAAGGTTGTTGTTCCCGTTGGTTCTAATAATGCTGAAAACATTGGAACAGTAGTATCTACGGGTTTTTATACTCGCAGCACCGCTCCATATCCAGTCGAAAAAACAAAGCAAATAATCAGAAAAGCTACCGATATTGAATCACAGCCAATTAAGCAAGCGATCGATGAAACTGCGAATGTGCCTCAAACGGAGGCCGTAACTGAAAAACCCAAAAACAGTCCTGATAACGATGGCGGTACCTCATCACAGCTGCCGGCAATAAATACCGACAATATCTCATTTATAGATTCAGAACCCATTCCAAAAGCGGCAGCTACATCGAACAACGGACATTCTAATACACCAGTTTTAAAGCGCAAAGTCGAGCATTGGGGAAAACAACTGCTTGACCTTTCTAAACGCAATAAAATGATTAACTATCGGGAAACAAAACGTGCAACTTTGAAAATTCTCGAACCAGAATTTATCGAGTTATTTAATCGGTTGGCTGTAACGGAGCAAGAACTGACTTTTCAGCGACCGATTGATAAAGATTCCGACCTCAGAACTTTTTCGATGCTGTCACTCTTGGAAACACTTTCATATCCTATTCCTGCTCACGTTGGCGATATTAAAGCCGAAGGCTCGCTCCTTGAGCGGAGAATCGCTCTAAATAATCTTCGGTCTAAATCTAAACTCGCCAGAGATGAACAGGGAACGAATATTCTTTATCTTTCATTTGGCTTCATCGAATGGAAAGAGAATAATTCAGCTAATGCACAATGGTTGAAGTCTCCAGTTCTTATGATGCCCGTTTCTCTTAAGCTGGAATCTATACAGGCACCTTATACGCTCCTAAGGTATGATGATGACATCGAGGTCAATCCAACGCTTGATTACCTTTTTAATGAGCGTTATGGGATAGACTTGCCTGCATTCGAGTTGAATGGCGAAGAGAGTATCGAACAGTATATGCAGGCTATCGAAGAAATCACTGATCAACACGGATGGAAGTTAACTCGTGAGGTTAGTCTCGGGCTACTGTCTTTCCTCAAGATAAGTATGTATCACGACCTTAATAATAATTATGATCGAATGCTTAAAAATCCTGTTATCAAAGCAATGACAGGTGATACTAATGTTGCAAACAACATTCCGCACGAATTGAAAGAATTCGATTTTGACCGAGTTTCCCCAAACGATTGTTATCAAGTTGTCAATTCGGATTCCAGTCAACAAGAGGCTATTCTGCTCTCAAAAGCAGGTGTTAGCTTTGTTATGCAGGGCCCTCCGGGAACCGGCAAAAGTCAAACTATCACAAATATAATTGCAGAAGCCTTAGCGGACGGAAAAACCATTCTTTTCGTATCGGAAAAGGCCGCCGCGCTACAAGTCGTTTATAAACGACTTACTGAGGCGCGCTTAGATGATTTCTGTCTTGCGTTACATAGCCACAAGGCAAACAAAAAGGGAATCCTTGATAGTATAGCTGCCAATCTTAAATTGCCTCGCAAGCGTATGAAAGACAGCGTAATGTTCGAACTGACAGAGTTGTTTCAGAACAGACAAGCTCTGAATCAATATGTCGAAGAACTGCACGAAGAAATTCTTCCGCTAGAGAAGACTCTTTATAAAGTGTTTGGAGAATTGAGTGTTCTGCAAAAAGTGCCCTACATTCAGTTTTTCGTTGAATCGATATCATCTGTTTCTGCTACTGCGTATACTACGATGTTGTGTCATGTTGATAGCTACGCAAAAGCACTTAAACGACTTGAAATCAAGCTCTCTGAGAATCCTTGGCGTGGGACAGTCGTTAAAATGGTTACTCAGCAATTCAAGGAAGATTTAATACACACCACAGATGGTGTAACAGATGCACTGTTTGTATTAGATGAAGTGCTTACTAAAGCCATTGCTTCATTTGGATTAAATGAAACTTGCACTTGGTTGGGTGCTAGTCGTACCATAGCTTTATTGCAAGCCATAGAGAATACTCCTCTATTCCCCATGAATTGGTCAAAGAGTGAGGAACGAATATCTTTGCTCGACAAAGCAAAAAGTGGACGCAGAGAACAACAAGAGTATTCTGAAGCGCATCGTGTTGTTCGTAATTTCTTCAATGAGTCAGTCTTTTCAAAAGACTTAACGGCTTGGTTAGATAATGTTCATCAATGTGTGCTGACGGTGAAAAATATAACCGGGCAAGCTCAGAACACAGATTCTGAGGTCATAGCTCAAACAGATAACAATGTAATTTTGGCGCAATCGACAATTACACAGCTTCAAACCATTCTTTCTGTGTTTGAGCGAGCAAACACTCTGATATCGTTTACAAACACAAATACGCTTGCTGATGCTAACATCCTTTCGGAACTACTGGATTTGATAGTACACTGTCCCGCTGTAAATAGAAATTGGTTTGATGCATCGATTTTACAACGAGCAAAAAATATAATCGAAGCAGCGCGGGAACACATATCGTCGCTTGTCGAGTTGAAAAAGAATCTACTGGAATCATGGGAAGCGGCTGTTCTTAACATAAACTCTGATGAGATGCTTTTACGATTTAAGATAGATTACACCTCTTTCTTTAAAGTATTTAAGTCTGCATATCGTGCAGATGTTAGGACAATTCGAGGTGTTTCCAAAAAAATCGGCGCAAAGTTCTCGGATGCCGAAATAATCGCTTTGCTTCAGCAAATTGGTGCGATAAATAAAGAAAACCAGTGGCTTTCGGAAAAACATCAGCAACTTACA
>JAISCJ010000007.1 GCA_031265645.1 Holosporales bacterium
TTATTCAAACTACCACGGAGGAATTTTGCAATTGCCACTCATGAAAGCGACAGCAAAACAAGGCGAACCACTGATGCTAGTCGATGGACTTGGCAGCGTTCTCGGCAAGTGGGTGATTACTCATCTTGAAGAAAAGCAAACAACATTTTGCTCAAATGGCCTCCCTCGCAAAGCGGAGTTCGTACTGGAACTGAAAAAGTACGAAGACCGCCAATCGCACATATTGCTGGAGCTGCTGAAGTAAATGTTGAAATTATTGGAATTATAAAAAATGAGCGCTGAATACTTCACAAAAAATCGCGATTGTTTAGACATGATCTGCATCAATCACTATGGCTACTGCCGTGGCGCGATAGAAATAGTCCTTCAATCCAATCCTTGGCTAGCTGACTACACAGGCTACTTACCCGCTGGTCTCCGCATAATCTTGCCAACTATCGAAACCAAACCAACAAAAGATACTATCAGGATCTGGTCATGACGCCGCTATTCGACATTCAACTTCGCAACACCTCGCTGTTTGAAAAAATTCAACCATACCTGATCAGCCTAACAATAACTGATGAGCCAGGACTGAAAAGTGACAAGTTGAACCTCGTCCTTGCAGATCAAAACATTGACTTGCCACAAATTGGCGACCTCTTGAAAATTTCACTTGGCTATAAAGAATCCGGTCTGTGCGACATGGGGACATTTGCAATAGATGGCTATGCGCTATCACACAACGAAATGCGCATAACTGCCCATGCTGCTGATTTTCTCGAAGACTTCAAAAATCCAAAATCACGATCGTTCGAAAACACCTCACTCGAAAATATCATTCAAACAATCGGTGCTGATCATAATATTGAGGCTAGAATTTCACCAGAATTATCCAACATAAACTTCTCAGCACTTCACCAAACATCTGAATCCGATTTGCACTTCCTCACAAGACTAGGCCAACAATTCAACATCCTCATCAAACCAGCAGGCAATTGCCTCATCGCAATGCCATCAGGCCATGGATTTGCTACATCAGGAGCCCAACTCCCCGAAGTAATTTTAACTCCCGACTCCACAATCAACTGGTCCTTGGAATTTTCAAAAAAAGAACAAGTCCCAAGCGTTACAGCCAAAGGCTACGATACCGACACAGCTGAAGAATTCTTTGAATCTGTAGGAGAAGAAGATTATTCAGAAGGTGATATCGGTTATTCGCTTCGCGGTCTCTACCCAACTCGCGAAGCTGCCAAAACCGCAGCCAAAGCTGTATACGAAAAACTGATTCAGAAGGCATATACTTTTACAGCCGAAATTCCAGGCAATCCAAACATCCTCGCCGAATCGAACCTAAAACTCAGTAGCTTCCGCTCCGGCATCCCAACAACCTGGATCATTTCCCGAAGCACACATTCCCTGAGCTCTGCAGGCTACAGAACTTCACTTGAGGCTATGGTTCCTGCTGATTATCAGAAAGAACACTTGTAAATGTTACGTAACACATGTACGAAACTTTTGTAGCAAATGGCTCAAACAAAATTGTTAGTAAATTTGAACACATCAAACAAATACTGTACACTCATCTTGTGAGTGTTGTATACTGTCACCGTTCGTTCGTTTTTTCGGGTGCCCTATGAGAATGGTTGTATGTTGGTGTGTTGGTTTATTGATTTGTGGTTATTGTTCCATGTGCGGTAATGGTGCGACGTTTAGGCCTACACATCGGTACGTTCGAGATATGGTAAGCGATCCTCCTCGTTCTAGCATAGAAAGTTGGACAAGGTTGGAAGCGCTTTGTCGTGCTATTGGGATAAATAGCAAGCAAAGTAATTGGAATGTTCTGCAAGAATTAGCAATTTCAGGAAATACTACTGGAGGACTCCTGCCTTTAGGTAGTTTTTTCAAATCTAAGAATAATCAAATCTTGTTTGAATGCATTTTGCGCATTGCTTATGATCAGGGCTGCGATTGTGTAAAGTCTGTTGTTGACAATTTGTTTGCAGGATTACTGATAGTTGAGGACGCTGCTCAACGAGAACTAGAAGGTGAGAACGTAGTATGGAAAATAGTGTCTGGACTTAGAATTAGATATCATGGCATAAGCGCGCTTGGATATGAAGGTGAGCCTTTAGATGAATTTTTTATTCAAAATTCTGACGAGTATTTTTATACTACAACAGCTGTGCTAGCGTTTGTCTCAAGCTGTTGTGGCGAGCGAGAGAGTATCTGCCAAATTATTGATCACTTATCACAAAATTGTCAACAGACAATAAATGCATTACCTGTGGTTCTTTCACATACTCCAGCACACCTCGAAAGGCTTGAGGAAATTAAAGCATTTTTTCAAAGAAGAAAGTGTCTTCTCGATTCATTAAAGGCAAAGTTAAGCTAAATGTTTATGACTTTATACGTACTGGTGGTTCTTTTTGTATAAATTGTATAACATGTTCATCCTAGAAAAGGCTTGCTGCACAACGCCTTTAAGATTTTGATCTGCCACGTTGTTTTGTGAAATTGGTATTACGCAAAGGCAATGTATTTTTTGCAGCTATCAAACAAAAATAGTATTCACTAACAAATTAAATTCAGTATAAACGTTTATTTAATGTTTTTTACTTAATAATTAGGTAAATGACATTTGAAATTGTAATGTGTATGAATTTTGGTGTGTTAAACAGGATTAGCGTTTTCTTTTGTATAAATTTCTCATTAGTAACTATTACTTCTAATCTGTGTAGTTCGACAGTAGCTGCAAGTCAAGAGGAAACGACGAAAAAAGTAGATGAAACTGATGAACGAGTAAGTTCTCAAGGTTTCGAAGATTCGACAAATTCTGGACTTGAATTAGGTTTCGAT
>JAISCJ010000060.1 GCA_031265645.1 Holosporales bacterium
GCAACGCTCGTGATCAAACACTGGACTCAGGTCAAAGAGTTTTTTGTGAATTTGTGGGAATGGCTTACTGAAAAATTCACAGCTGTCGGAGATTTCTTTGGAAACATCGGCAGCAAGGTTGGCGGCTTCTTTAAGAAGCTATGGCCGTTTGGAAATAAGGAATCAGAAGCCACTGCCAAAATTGAAACAGAAAATAAAGTAGCGAACACTGAACTTAAATTGCCAACAAACAAATCTATTGCAAATTCAAATAATAAAACGCTCACGAATAATATGACGTTCAATATAAGTGGAACTGCAGATACAAAAAGCGTTGCTGATGAAATTGCAAAAGCAGTAAAGCAGACTTCACTCGATGCCATGTATGATTCTTTTTACGTTGGATAATTTCCTATGATGCTGGCACTCGGTCCTTACTTCTTTTCTTGGTTTACTGCAAGTTACCAAAATAAAACTGAGTCAAGAAGTTATCGTTGGGAAGTACAAAATGTAATTGGACAATTTCCGCTCTACCAATACATGGGTCCTGGCGAACAAGACTTGAAATTAGATGGCGTTATTTACTCAAACTACCACGGGGGGATTTTGCAAATACCATTAATGAAAGCAACTGCAAAACAAGGCGAACCACTTATGCTGGTCGATGGGCTTGGCAATGTTTTGGGAAAATGGGTCATTACTCACCTTGAAGAAAAGCAAACAACATTTTGCTCAAACGGCCTGCCTCGTAAAGCTGAGTTTGTACTTGAGTTGAAGAAGTATGAAGATCGCCAATCGCACGTATTGTTAGAATTGTTAAAGTAATCAGCAGAGTTATCATAATGAACACAGAATACATCACAAAAAATCGCGACTGTTTAGACTTGATCTGCATCAATAATTACGGCTATTGCTGTGGTGCTATGGAAGTCGTTATTCAAGCAAACCCATGGCTCGCTAATTACTCTGGCTATTTACCAGTTGGCCTCCGGATAATTTTGCCAACCATTGAAACGAAACCAACAAAAGACGTAGTGAGAATCTGGTCATGACACCTTTATTCGATATCCAACTTCGCAATACTTCACTGTTCGAAAAGATCCAGCCATACCTGATTAGCCTAACAATCACTGATGAGCCAGGTTTAAAAAGTGACAAACTGGACCTCGTCCTTGCTGATCAAAATCTAGACATTCCCCAAATTGGCGATCTTCTGAAAATTTCTCTTGGCTATAAAGAAACTGGTCTATGCGACATGGGAACTTTTTCGATCGATGGCTACGCATTATCCCATAACGAAATGCGAATAACCGCCCATGCCGCTGATTTTTTGGAGGATTTCAAAAATCCCAAGTCACGATCATTCGAAAATACTTCATTAGGAAATATTGTTCAGACAATTGCAAATGAACATAATGTTGTCGCAAGAATTTCTTCAGAATTATCAAATATAAACTTTACAACTATTCACCAAACATCTGAATCTGATTTGCACTTTTTAACCAGACTCGGCCAACAGTTCAATATTCTTATTAAGCCAGCTGGGAATTGTTTGGTAGCAACTCCTGCTGGGCACGGACAAGCTACCTCAGGTTCCCAACTCCCCGAAATCACTCTAACTCCAGACTCGACTATCAACTGGTCGCTACAGTTTTCCAAAAAAGAACAAGTCCCAAGTGTTGTTGCCAAAGGCTATGACACAGACAATGCTGAAGAATTTTTCGAATCCGTTGGTGAGGAAGATTTTTCAAACGGTAACATCGGCTATTCCCTGCGTGGACTTTATCCAACTCGCGAAGCCGCAAAGATTGCTGCTAAGGCTGTGTACGAAAAGTTGACTCAAAAGGCCTACACCTTCACTGCCGAAATCCCTGGGAACCCAAACGTCCTCGCCGAATCGAATCTAAAACTCAGCGGTTTCCGCCAAGGCATCCCCACAGCCTGGATAATCTCCCGTAGTACCCATTCTCTAACTTCTGTTGGTTATAAGACCTCGCTTGAAGCCCTGGTCCCAGGAGATTATCAAACGGAATTTAGCGATTTGGCATAAAAACACCCATTCTTGGACAAACCAGTTAAAAATTAATTCAAACCCAATCGTTTCTAGTCCACAACGCTGAAAAATATCGATTTAAACAGCCGTACAGAGGCAATAGAGGTGTGGGATGGACAATTGGTCACGGAATAGCTAATTCTCGTGTGCGAGCGTTTAAATGCGATTATGAGCATATTGCTGTTTTTAGGCAATTTATTAATAAAGTGTTAACAAAATATGCCCTTAAAAAGCTTCATAATCGACCATACAGCAGCAATAAAGCGATAAGACGGGCAATTGATCATAGAATAGCTGTCTCTTGTGTACGAGTGTTTAAATATGATTAGCGGCGGGATGTTGTTTTTAAGGTTTTTTGCGGGTTATGAAAAAAGTGAAAAAGGGCGCCGCGCTGAAACGTTTCCCGGAATTCTGCGGGATTGCGGGCAAAAAAGTTGGCTTTTTTTTCAAATCGCGCTGAACACAAAGTGAGGAACTTCGTCGTTATGGT
>JAISCJ010000113.1 GCA_031265645.1 Holosporales bacterium
AATAGCAAAATGTTCCAACTGCAACTACAAACAGAAGCTTCCAGGTAGAGAATCCGAACACAGACTTTAGTTTGCGAAAAAGACGTTGGCGCGGAGGTTTAAGCTCCTGATTGGCATAATCTCTTGACATAGGGACATTAACGACACGAACTACACAGTCATAATAGTTAACTAGAAACCCACTAGTAAAAGATTTTTTGATTCCAGAGTTGCGATAAGCGGAGTTACGAATGTGGGAATGGATGCGCTTGCACTGGCCCTCTGCGCTGCGGGAAAAAAAAATTTATGGTATCCCACTTCCGTCTGTATTGCATCATCGTGCCATTTCTTTGAAACATTGCTATAGTGCGCTAGGGAAGTATTTCCAGCATAAAACATGTTTAGCTTAACTCCATCGCAAATTGTATCTGAATTGGATAGGCACATCGTTGGGCAGTCAGAGGCGAAGAGGGCCGTGGCGATTGCTTTGCGAAATCGCTGGAGACGAATGCAACTTGATAGCCCCTTGCGAGAAGAGGTTTTGCCTAAAAATATTCTCATGGTAGGTACGACCGGCGTAGGAAAAACCGAAATCGCCAGGCGTTTGGCTCGGTTGGTGAAGGCGCCTTTCATTAAGGTCGAAGCGACGAAATTTACAGAAATTGGTTACGTCGGGCGCGATGTCGAGCAGATAATCCGTGACCTAGTTGAAATCGCAATAAAAATGATGACACAGCAGGCTAAGGAAGGTGTCGAGGCAATGGCGAAAGAACATGCTGAATCACGCTTGCTTGATGCTTTGACGGGAGTTGGTGCCAATTTTGAAACTCGGATACGCTTCAAACAAAAGTTGCAGGATGGCGAGCTAGACAACAGCATAATTGATATAAAGGTGAACGATGCGCCTATGCAAACGGTCGAGGTTCCCGGAGCTCCGTCTGTTGGGATGCTTAATTTGAGCGACCTGTTCTCTCAGGCATTAGGAAAGGATAAGCAAGTCGTAAAGAAGATTTCAATTTCCGAAGCTCGGCGAATTATTATTCAAGAAGAAAGCGAAAAATTAATAGATCAGAACCGAATTGTTGCAGATGCAATTGAGGCAGTAGAGCAAAATGGAATCGTTTTCATCGACGAAATTGATAAAGTTTGTTCGTCCAGAGATAGCGTGCGCTCATCTAGCATTAGTCAGGAAGGCGTCCAAAGGGATCTGTTGCCACTCATCGAAGGCACAAGCGTTTCAACAAAATACGGTCAAGTGCAGACGGATCACATCCTTTTCATTGCGTCTGGGGCGTTCCAGATTGTTTCGCCATCTGACCTCCTTCCTGAATTGCAAGGGCGCTTGCCGGTTCGTGTCAATTTAAAGTCGTTAACTCGAGATGACTTTGTGAAGATATTAACAGAGCCAGAAGCAAACTTAATTTGCCAGTCTAAGGCCTTGCTTGCTGCGGAAGGAGTTTCTCTGGTTTTCCACCCTGACGCAATTGAATGCATCGCAGACATTACCGTAGAAATGAATGACAAGGTAGAAAACATTGGTGCACGGCGGCTATACACGGTGTTGGAAAACCTGCTTGAAGATGTGAACTTTTCTGCAGATGAAAAGCGCGGAGAGACGGTTGACATTACTGCGGAGTTTGTACGAACAAAGCTAGCGAATCTCGCAGTGAATCACGACTTGCATCGTTTTATTCTTTAGATATACAAAAACTCTTCATATTCAGCTTTTTGGTGCGCCAAACTGAGGTTTTAAACTATATAAAAACACGACTGAAACGATAGATTTTTTGAGCGCTTTAGGCATTAACAAAATTGCGAAGACACGGTCCCTCAAATTTTTTATTCGTCACACCTACCAACGCAAAACTGCCGTTCCCCAGGTGAATCCAGCCCCCATCGAAGATAAAACAACTAAGTCTCCACGCTTAATGTTGGTTAGGGAAAGCGAAATCGGAATAGTTGCAGCGGAAGTGTTCGCAAAGGAGTCGATCGTAATAACAGCCTTTTCTGAAGGTAATCCAAGATGGGCCGCAACAGAGTCTATTATCCGCTTGTTGGCTTGGTGTGCTACAAACCAATCTATATCAGATACATTCAGATTGTTCTGGGTCAAAGCAGATCGGACTGAAGATTCCATGCAATCAATGGCCATAGAGTAAACGGCGCGTCCGTTCATCATCACTTTTCCACGCGCGAACGTTGGGTCAGAGTTGTCAGAATACAACATGTTGTAACCGCGACCATCGGAGTAAAGATTGGTAGCTAAAATTCCGGGAGAAGTAGATCGCCGTAATAACACCGCACCAGCCCCGTCGCCGAACAAGACACACGTGGACCGGTCATTCCAATCAACCATGCGTGACATAATTTCTGAGCCAATGACGAGGACTTCAGAGGCATCTCCCGTTTTTATAAATTTATCCGCGATAGCCAATGCATACACAAACCCAGAGCAAACCGCCTGCACGTCAAAAGCAAAGGCACAAGTTGCGCCAAGGTTGGATTGAATTTGCGTCGCCGTTGCCGGCATAAAGTGGTCTGGAGAGGTTGTCGCAAGAATGATCATGTCAACATTGGAAGCATCTCCCGACGGCAATGCACGCCTAGCCGCCTCCGTACCCAAAGACGCAACCGAATCGCCTGGACCGGCAATGTGCCTTGCGCAGATGCCCGTTCTAGTGCGAATCCATTCATCGTTTGTATCTAAAGTATTAGATAATTCATCATTTGTTATAACCCGTTGAGGTACAAACATGCCGCAACTAGCAATTGAACTGTAGAATTGAGCCACAAATTCTCCGGAGTAAAACAGACTTAAACCTCTATAACATACCACTTCGCACTAAGTAGAGGATTTAAGAAAACATGACTTGCGTAAGGCTACTGAATTTTGGACACAAGTTGCAGTCTTTTTTCGATGTCATCTGAAAAATTTGATTGAACCATGTTTATTGCAACACAGACAGCCTTAGCGAAACCAAAGGGATCCGCTCCTCCGTGGCTTTTTACTGCGATTTTCTTTAAACCAAGAAAGACTGCTCCATTGTACAAACGAGGATCAATGGTCTTCTTTACGTTTTTAAGAATTGGGCGCATCAGCAACGCAATAAACTTATTCCAAAGGGACTCTGTTGCTGACTTTTTGATTAGTTCGAAAAAAAACAGTGCAGCCCCTTCTATAGACTTCAAAGCAATGTTTCCTGAAAAGCCATCCGTCACAATCACGTCGGTAACGCCTCTGAATATGTCAGTTCCTTCGACGAAGCCATGAAACGAAAATCGATCAAGATCGGGATCTTCTTGGGTTTTTTTGTCGATCAAATGCAATTTTTGACCCGTTTGCTGAACAACAGCGTGCCCCTTCATCTCTTCAGTTCCCACGTTCAACAGGCCCACAGTTGGCGAGCTTTTGTTAAACAGCGCCTTTGCTAAAACTTCTCCCATTAAGGCGAATTGAATCAACCTTTCGGATGAGCATTCTAAATTGGCACCCAAATCAAGAACAACACTCATCCCGTTTTTGTTTGGCATCATGCCCGGAATCGCAGGGCGATCAATTCCTGGCAAAGTCCCAAGAATGACCTTAGCAAGAGTAACATACGCTCCTGTGTTAGCCGCGGACACAACCGCATGGGCAGTTCCATCAGCAACAGCAGCAATGGCTAGCCCTAAATTTGAATCATCCTTGTGACGAAGCGCATCGATGGGATTCATCTCATTCGTTACGATTACGCTCGTATGATTTATCAAGGAAATCGCTGATAATTTCGGATACTTTGCAAGCTCAGTCTCGATCTGCGGCTTATCTCCAAAGAATAAAAAGCGCACACCATGTAGCCGATTATTCGAGAGTTGCGACATCGCAATGTGGACGCCCTCAACAACGACCAACGGCCCAAAATCCCCCCCCATCGCGTCAATCGCAATCGAACGAAAGCCCTCACAAGCATCAATTGCCTGCCAAGCATCGTCGATTGGTGAATGGCGTAGAGCCGGCATAAAACACGCCCCCCGATTATAAGAGAAGAACCATCTTTGCGATTAATCCTCAGAAAACTCTTCCGATTTTTCTTTTTTTACAACGATCTGTTGGTTCTTGTACCATCCACACGACGGACAAACATGGTGAGGAAGACGCGGCGCACCACAATTCGCACATCCAACAGAAGTAACCCGAGTAAGGGCATCGTGAGATCGCCGCATATCTCGCCTAGACTTTGAAGTTTTCTTTTTAGGAACAGCCATACTCACCACACTCGAAAATAACACTACGTAACTGGCGTTCCCAACGGGACTTGAACCCGTGTTGCCGCCTTGAAAGGGCGATGTCCTAACCGCTAGACGATGGGAACACATAAGACGTACGCTTAACTGGAATTCTACTAAGGTTCTCAGAGAAAAACAAGTGCGTGTGAAAATGTTGTTATAACCAATAGCAGTTGCTTCGTCGCTTCGATGCTCCTGCCACCAACTCTTTTTACGATTAGGTAGAATCCGCCATAGTTGTGTTTAATTCCTCAACACACGTTCTAGAATTCCAAAAAGTAAAATTCCCCCTGCAGTCGGAGCAATTGCATAGCGAAAAACGCGTCGACATTGATTAATCCGTAATGAAGGAATGTCTGCGAATACGAAAAACGAAAAGATTGCAATTATTAATATTTTAATTATGAATCGACCATACTTTAATATACTTGTTTGAAATATATTTTCATCTATCGTAACAATTGAAAGAAAAAGAGCGATAGAAAACATTATATTTAACATTTTCAGAAGTGGAGAACTTGGCATGGCGCTTGCCTCATTAAGCGTTATTGGAGCGCGAAATGGACCAATGTTATTGTGAATGACTGCTGCTAGTAGTGCGACAATAGCAACAATCCCTCGTAGAAAAAAGTTTGAATTTGTGCCAAGTGAAGCAATTATAAAAAGGACAGGTATATATATACACTGACTAATTAAATGGGTTAACGTTTGGTATTTCACTAATGTGAATGATATTTTTTCAGAACTTGCTAAATACTCTGCTATTCGCGACAAAAAATCGGCTTGAAATATAAATAAAATCACTAAAGCGCGCCATTGAGAAGTCACAGGAATTAACATCCATGGCAACGTAATAACTATAAAACGCAAAGCGTAGAAACCGAATGAATAGCCGGTCGGGGCATAGTGTTCTTTCACGAAGCCAGCAGATTGACGTAGCGCAACCATAATTTGCAACAATGATTTGAGAAAACTCCTTGACGGTTTAAGTTGTCCTAAATATTCATTAATAATTCGTTCGACGACAACTAATGCGAGTGCCCCACAAATTAACATGAAAAAATTAAACAAACAGAAATGTAATCCCACACAAGCTTAGCAACCGTACTTGATTAGAAAATGTAGCACAAATGCTTGTTTCCCGCATGCAACCTCTGGCTACGCCGTAAGCCGCTCCAAAATTGTATCCAGGTCGATCAACGGAAGCAGCCGCTTCATCTCTGGGCCGTTTGCACGTCCTGTAAGGCGCATTCGAATTGGATGAACTAAATCGAACCCCTTCCGTCCGCTGGTTTGCCGTAAAAAATCAAACCAAAAATCCCACATATTTCCGCCTAAGTGCACATGAGCAGAGGTTTCGCCTAAGCGCATCACAATATCAGCCTGCTCAATCAGCCATGTAGCGGACCCACGTACGAACTCGACGTCTTCGTCCGAAAGATCTGGAAGTTCAATTTTTCCATGCAAAACGGATTTCCAATATTCGACATCTTCTACCCGATCCAACGATTCGCGTACAAGATTCCATTCATTTTCTAATATTCGAGCATCCTGGCCACGGCGCACTAGCTCATCAAACGGCATGGTGTGCAAGATCTTGTGTTGAATTCCGAGTAGCGCTTTATCGTCAATCCGAGCTCCCCCGCGCACATGATCGAGATCAAAATGCGCAGCAAGATCGCGAAGATTGTCTGTTATATACAGAGGGCTAGATGACCCCATACTAGCTAAGAAACAGTTTAAAGCCATTGGCTCAATTCCTTCTGAACGCAAGTGTTTTAGGCAATAGCTGTTTAAACGCTTGGATAAAGGCTGCCCATCTTGATCTAATAGCAATGCTAAGTGCGCAAAAATGGGCAGAGGCATGTCTAAATCAAGACATTTGTGAAGTGCTTGAAACAATTGAACCTGAATTGCCGTGTTGGTCACGTGATCCTCTCCACGAATGATATGCGTTATGCCGAAATCAATGTCATCAATAACAGAAGAGATCGTATACAAAAACGTACCATCTTCTTTTATTAATACGGGATCACTTAGGCTTAAAGAGGGATTAAAGGACAAATGGCCCTTTATCATATCGTCAAATGCTGTTTCCTCGTCTCTTAGCTTAAATCGCCAATGGGGCGAGCGCCCTTCCCTCTCCCACGTTGCAATGTCTTCTGATTTGCACGTCAGCGCGGCACGATCGTATATCGGCGGCTGCTTTTTCGCAAGCTGAATACGCCGTTTCTGTTCTAATTCTTCAAACGTTTCGTAGCACGGGTACAAATAGCCGGCATCTATTAACTTTTGCTTGCATTCGGTATAACGAGCCGCTCGATCAGACTGTCTAGCAAAAACATCATAATCCATACCCAGCCATGATAAATCCTGGGATAGGCCGTCTATGTACTCTTGCTTAGAACGTTCCTTATCCGTATCGTCAAGTCGAAGCATAAACTGCCCGCCGACTTTCCGAGCAAACAGCCAATTCAACAATGCGATTCTCGCGTTGCCTAAGTGGATATGCCCCGTCGGACTCGGCGCAAATCTAACGACAATCTGCATAAAACATCCCGGCAACACTAAAAAGATGAAACCTCTCCAATTGGGGATGCCCCCTACACCAATGCAATTACAGCCATAGGAGCGTTATCACCATAACGACGACCAGCCCGAACTATTCGAGAATACCCACCTTGGCGCGCCTGAAAACGCTCAGAAAGAGTCGTCAATACTTTTGAAGCAACAGCTTCGTCACCAATTTTAACAATTGCATGCCGACGAATGCTTAGCCGTTCAGCCTCTGATGTTGACGCCTGATAGCGCTTCCCCAGAGTAATCACCTTTTCGGCTAACGGGCGAAGTTCCTTTGCCTTCGGAAGCGTGGTTTTAATACGCTCTTCCTTAAGAAGGGAACAAATCATGTTTCGAAACATTGCCTTTCGGTGAGCTGAAGTTCGATTCAACAGCCGGTGTGCCATTCCATGTCTCATAACGCCCTCGCAAAAAAAAGTCAAAAAAGTAAAAAATCACAAAAATCTAACTAACTAGAGTACGGGTCATCCAGCCCCTTAGCCAAGTCATCGATATTGGATGGGGGCCAATTTGGCAAAGCCATTCCTAATCCCACGCCCATTTGAGACAAAACTTCTTTTATCTCATTTAAGGACTTCCGTCCAAAATTTGGAGTTTTCAGCATTTCAGATTCGCTCTTTTGCACTAAATCTCCAATGTAAACGATATTCTCGTTCTTCAAGCAATTCGCAGCACGAACGGACAATTCAAGTTCTTCGACTTTACGAAGCAAGTTCTTATTGAAACTCAATGCCTCTCCGTCCCTTGCCGAACTAAACAACCTTGGCTCATCAAAATTAATAAACTGCTGCATCTGATCAACCAAGATGCGCGCAGCGTAAGCCAATGCATCATCCGGCTTAACAGATCCATCAGTAAAAACAGTCATTGTGAGTTTATCATAGTCAGTACGCTGTCCAACGCGCGTCGGGTCCACCTTGTATACGACCCGCTTTACTGGAGAAAACAAGGCGTCAAGAGGAATAACCCCAAGAGTCTTAACATTATCAGGATCATACATCGCGGGAACAAACCCTTTTCCACTATCGACCATCAGTTCCATGTTTAGCTTTGCATTATCTCCAAGTGTGCATATAACAGCATTTGGCTCTAATATTTCGACTCCAGCACAAACTTCGATATCGCTAGCGGTAACAACCTTCGGACCTTTTACAGACAAATGAACTTTCTTTGGCAAATCAGATAAAAGCTTAACTCCAATACCCTTTATATTAAGGATTATATCCGTTACGTCCTCTAATACTCCAGGGATTGATGAAAATTCATGAAGCACACCGTCAATCTTCATTGAGACGAACGCAGCACCATGCAAAGACGACAAAAGGATTCGCCGTAAAGCGTTACCAAGAGTAGTGCCAAAACCGCGTTCTAGAGGCTCAGCAACAATCACAGCTTCTCGCATTGACGCATCAGTATACTGAACATCCAGCTTCCCTGATTTAATTAACGATTGCCAATTTTTTTCAATCACAAAAATACCCCACAAACAGAAATGATAAAACCATTCCTTCCCCCCACTAACTAAGCTAGACTCTTCGCCGCTTAGGTGGCCGACAACCATTATGAGGAATCGGACTCGTATCGGAAATTGAGGTTATCGAAAAACCAAAAGACTGCATGGCACGAAGCGCCGTTTCTCGACCAGAACCAGGCCCTTTAACCACAACCCTAAGAGTTCTCACTCCGTGTTCCGAAGCCTTTTTAGAGGCCGCCTCTGCCGCGATTTGAGCCGCATATGGGGTAGACTTTCTAGACCCTTTAAAACCGACCATACCTGAAGACGCAGAAGCAATCGCATTTCCAAATTCATCCGCAATCGTAATCAGCGTATTATTAAACGTCGAACTAACATAGGCAACTGCGTGAGTTATGTTCTTCCTATCTTTCCTTTTTAATGTTCCAGCACTACTGACGGCCATAAATCACCTAATAGCAAAAACTACCTTGTCGCAATCTTCTTTCCGGCAATTGGAATTGCCTTCCCTTTCCTTGTCCTAGCATTCGTGTGAGTACGTTGACCTCGAACGGGCAACCCCTTGCGATGACGCAGTCCACGATAGCTCCCCAAGTCCATCAAGCGCTTTATATTAGTAGAGACTTCTCGGCGAAGATCTCCTTCAACGCTAAAATTTCCGCCATCGATTACTTCTCGAATGTGCAACACTTCGGCATCTGTTAATTGATGCACCCGCACATCGGGAGAAACTCCAGCACTGTTCAATACAGCGAGCGCATTTTTCGGACCGATGCCATATATGTAACGCAACGCAACGCCAACTTTCTTCTGTGTTGGAATGTTTACACCTGCTATACGCGCCATATTATTCTCCAAAATACCTAAAAAATTATGACCAAATAATACGCAAAACTGAATCAGCAACAACTTCCGGCGTTTGCGAAGCATCTATCCGGATAAGTTCTCCACGAGAAGAATAATAACCCAACACAGGAGTCGTCTTCTCTTGATAAACATCTAAGCGCGTACCTATTGATTGCTCATTATCATCGCTTCGACGCAAGAAATCACTACCGCAACACACGTCACAGACCCCTGCAACCTTAGGCATAACCATTCTATCATTGTACAACTTTCCACATGTTTTACAAGAGTAACGGCCAAGCATTCGCTGAAAGACCACGGAAGAACTTACTTCTAGATAAAAAGC
Organism: Holosporales bacterium; assembly: GCA_031265645.1. GTDB lineage: Bacteria > Pseudomonadota > Alphaproteobacteria > BNTO01 > BNTO01 > JAIRNK01. Next base: position 9,492 of record JAISCJ010000113.1, read on the forward strand.
TCGCACAGTCCAATCGCCCAAAAGCTTGGATAAACACTCTGCCTGAAATACAGTTCTGGGAAATCCATCAAAAACAACGCTTTCTTTGCGATTTTCATCTAAGAATTTGCTGACCATGGCTAAAACCATTTCATCCGGCACTAAAAAACCCTTATCACACAGCGATTTTGCTTCTTGCCCTAAAACAGAGTCAGAACTAATCTCCGATCGCAAAGCATTTCCGGACGAAAATACGGAAAACCCTAGCATTGCGTCAAACGCCCCAGTCAATGTACCTTTTCCACAACCGGGAGCGCCCAACAATATCAAAGCTTGATGGGCCCCGTCGGCGCTAACATCACCAGCCTCAACAGCCAACGGGTATTCAACCTCAACGGTCCCCGGAACTTCAGGAGCAGACGAGTTATGTTCATCGTGTCCCATCATTAAAATTTCCCCTGTAAATTAGCTTTCTTTATTAATCCTTCGTACTGATGGGCCATTAAATGAGATTGAATTTGCCCAATCGTATCTATAGTCACGCTAACCACAATCAACAAACTGGTCCCACCGATATAAAAAGGTAATTCTAATTTTGTTACGATGAACTCAGGAACAACACATATTAACGCTAAATAAATCGCGCCAACTGTAGTTAATCGAGTCAAAAGATAATCGATATAATCCGCAGTTTGCTGTCCTGGACGAATACCAGGAATATAACTGCCAGACTTCCGCAAATTATCTGAAGTTTCTTTTGGATCGAACATCAACGCCGTGTAAAAATACGCGAAATAAATGATCATCGACACGAAAAGAATTATATATGCAGCTCGATCTCTCGCAAAAAGACTGGTAAATATACGTAACCAAGATCCCTCTGAAACATTGACAAACGTCAAAATTGTTGCGGGAAACATAATCAACGAAGACGCAAAAATTGGAGGCATAACACCTGCGCTATTCAACTTCAAAGGCAAATGCGTATTTTGAGCAACAGCAGGCATTCCAGGACGAACCTGCCTTTTCGGATATTGAATTGGAACCCGACGTTGACTGCCTTCTACGAACACAACAAAATACAAAACGCCAAGAATCCCAGCAAAAACAAGTAGCAAAACAGGAAGAGAGACAGATTGACTTTTCCCGAGAGCAAGAGTCTTGAACAACGCACTAGGAAGATTCGCGACGATTCCAGAATAAATAATAATAGAGGTTCCGTTTCCAATCCCTCGCGATGAAATTTGGTCTCCGATCCAAACCAAAAACATTGTGCTTCCTGTCAAGGTCAACACGGTCATCAATCTAAAGAAAAATCCAGGAATAGTTACGGCAGGCCCATTAGCTCCATTTAAATGCTCCAGCCCGGCAGCAACGCCAAAAGCCTGGATAGAAGCCATCATTATCGCTCCATATCGCGTATACAATCCAAGTTTTTTCCGACCAGCCTCCCCTTCTTTCTTAAGAGCTTCAAATGCTGGAAAGACAGACGTCATTAATTGAACAACGATGCTGGAAGATATATATGGAACGATACCAAGCGAGAACATGGTCATTCGACCAACAGCACCACCAGAAAAAATGTCTAGTAAACCAAATACGCCACCAGAATGTTGCGTCAAAAATTCAGCCACAACCCGCGGATCAACGCCCGGCAAAGGAATATACGTACCCAAACGACAAACAATCAATGCCGCAAATGTAAACAACAACCTTTTCTGAAGATCTTTTGATTTTCGAAAAGAATCAACAGAAAAACTAGATGCAAATTGCTCCACGCCAGAAGCCATGAATCATCACCTTATTCAACCTTAACTGAACCACCTTTAGACTCGATCAGCTGCTGAGCTGACGCCGAGACCCGAGATACAATAAAATGCAATGGCAAAGTCACATCCCCTCTGGAGATAAGCGACACGCGCTCGCAGTTCTTACTAGCCAGTCCATTAGATATTAAATAATTTAAATCCACAGTCTGTCCTTCGACCAAAATACCTTTTGAAATCAAACCTGCCAGTTTTTGAAAATGCAGTTCCACAGTTTTAATCTGATCATGCCGTTTAAAACCACGCTTAGGCAAACGCCTATATATCGGCATTTGTCCACCTTCGAAACCATTCAAGGACACACCAGCGCGAGCAGTTTGACCTTTGCCACCACGACCGCTAGTCTTTCCTAATCCAGAACCAATACCGCGCCCCACGACTTTTCGTTTCTTCATCGCGCCGAAATTGTCTCGGAGTTCATTTAATTTAAAGGACATGACTTTACCTACATAACTATTTAATTATTCACAGGTTTGACCCGAACTACGTGAGCCAGACGATCTATTATTTTAGTAAACACTGGAATATTCGGAACAACATTGGACTTACCGATTCGCCCCAACCCCAAAGCGTGCAACTGCAGTTTCTGAATTTTCGGTTGACGAATAGTACTTCTATATTGCTCAATGACGATCATATCCGCTGATTGCGACTTATGAGCATCACGTCTTTGAGCTGAAATTCTCACCAACGCTTGATTTGAACGTTTGCGTCCTCTCCAGCCACGAGTCGGAGTGACAAAATTCTCACTAATATTAGAATGTATTTGTTCCATGATCACCTCACGAAGCCCTTATAACAGAACCACTATCGGTCCCAAACTTTTTACCTAAAATTGCATC
>JAISCJ010000123.1 GCA_031265645.1 Holosporales bacterium
CCTTCCGTTATTTTTGCAAATTTACCGTATCGTCCTGTTATTTTCAAAATATATGATTGCACGAAGTTACATATGCATTGTAGCCTACTATTTTAGTGGAGATGTCGTGAATCTATCAAATCAGGGGAATTACTATGATAAAAATTGTTTGTTTTTTAGGACTATGCGCGTGTGTTGGGCAACTAGGTTTTAGTTCTGATATGTTAGAAACAGTCGTTGCTCCGCTGGGAGATTCTTATGAATTTTTTAAGAGCGCAACGCAAGACAGTGCATCTATACTCAAGTTTCCTTATCAGGATTCTTTGACCGATGCAAGTGCGATTATTAGAAATCAAATACATAACGCGATCAATAGACTCGGGCCTGCACCTTGTTTTGAAGAATTTAAAATTCAAGGCCAGATCGTCGCCGTTATGGAAGGGACTCAGCAGCAAGGCCAACTAACGTTTTTGTTGAATGATCTGCATCAACAACTTTTGAATGATCTAAATAATCCTTTTACGTCTGGCTCTCATTTGGATCTTCAGATTTTAGCTCCTTCGCCGTTGAGTTTTGATCCAGAATTGTTTGATACGCAAGTTTCAGCATACTTCTCCGCAAGCTGTATTCAAATTACTGAGCAAACTTGTTGGACTCGCTTTAAATGCGCGTGTGCTTCTTTTTGGAGTCGCTTTAAGCTTCTTTTTGGTCTTGCATAAAAGAATGGCGTTGTTGCGATCTCGGAGCTAACAATGTGTTGCACGAGACACCTCTGAAAGAATCGTTGATCCTTGATGACGTGGTTGAAGGTTTGCAACAACAGCCGGTGATTCATGTTTCTCGTTCCTACAATGCTGATTTTTTTTTGCCATCGCGTTGAATGTAGTAGCACTGAATGGAAAATCGTTGTAGGATACATCCAGGGTATACCGTATTTTAGAGTTTGGAGTAATCTTATGTTAAAATTAACAGCTTTATTAATTTTATGTGTTTGGGTAACACCGTTCAGCGTTAGCTGTCAATCGTCAGGTGATTTTGTTGGAGAAGGGCAATATAACTATGAGGCTCACAGTGCTTGTTCATATAATGAGTCATATCTAAGTATGCTAAAATTTGTATACATTCCTTTAACAGCTCAATTTTGGAAGAGATTAGAGAATATGGGTATTCAACCTTCAGTTTTTGGTACAGGTATTTTTCCAAAGAATCAAGACATGCAAGTTTACCCTAGAGATCCGTCTGACATTTTTCCAGGACTTCCCCGCTCGAATGAACCTGATAGTAGTATATCTTATCCTTTTTTGCATTACCATTTTCCGTATAACGCGGAGGAAGTTTGCGAGATGATTCAAGATTTTGACTTTGTATTGGGTGGAGCTTACGTTACCACTGGAACACTTGTTGTTAGAGCAGATAAGTTGCATAATTCTTTGGAGGATCTCGTTAGTCGCTCTAGTTTAGTAGCGTGCGATTCTTATCCCCTTTTTGGTTCCGGTTTGTCACTCGCGCGGCCAGTTGATCGTTTGAGTCCATGGGCTCGCTTTTGGAATTGGGTATTAAAAGAGGTAATTTGCGATACTTCAGCAGAAGATGCGGAAATGTTGCGGAATGATCCGCTTCCGTCTTCGCCAAATTTGGCGCTGCGGGAAAATTTTTGACGAAAAAGAGATTGTTTCCTCAAGCTCTTTTCTACATTGCTTCTAAAGAGGACTTTTGTCCTAGCTACTTTATAACCAAACTAGTAACACCGATTAATAAAATCGGTGTAGATCTTTTCTCATTGTGTGTTCTTTTGCAAAATTAGGAGGGAATAATGTTTGCGATGAAATTCGCTTATCTGGCGACGTTGTATGCCTTATTTGGGCAATTTGGTTTTGGGGTAGAGGATATCGAGATGGATGAAGAGACTCCTCTGTTATCTATCCCTTTTCGTTTTGATTATCCACAACTTTCTGAATCGTGGGCAGATACTGTTATTTTTCAAGGAGGACCTGCAGCGATTTTTTCTGATAAATTTTATTGCTTTGCAGATTCAGATTCAGCTAGGTTTGGTCCCGCTTTTGGAAATTCTGAAATAGACGAGATATTATTTAATGAGCATTTGTCAGGTCTATACATCCCGTTAACAGTCCGGACACGTAAATTGTTAGATAGTGTTGGAATTTTTAGTGCTTCATTAGAAGGCGAATCCGTACTCTTTGATGGGCGCATGAGAGTTTATTCAGGAAAGCTATCAGATGTACTTTGGGGCGTTCCTTCAGTAGACCCTTCTGATGATTTTGTTCTTCCCCACGACCAAGGTGCAATTAATGAGAATGCTCAAGCTTGTCGACTTCAAGATTGGAGGAAAAGTATTTATGACATTATTGAGACTGAAGATGCCAATGTTGATATTGGATCGCTTGTAATCTCAGCGAAGGCCGTGCAGGAGTTAATCTATCGTCAGTCACTTGTTTAAGTGTCGGACATTTAATGTTTAGCAGATGACGCGACAGGGTTCCCACTGAAACTCATGATTATTCAGGAAATAATAGTTGTAATAACATTCTCATATATCCAATCCCTATAATATCAAGTCATAGCTAAGGTATTAACATTCCATTTATGTCTGTCTCAATACAGCAAGGATTTATACGTCAAGGCAGATATTCGCCGACATTAAATCCTATGGCTAGACAGACATGAATGGAAGCTTAATATTTTAGTTATATCGAGTCATGAGTTTGTTGACTCATAGATTCGTGAAAGACAGTTGACGACGTTCGGGAATTCAACGGCAAAGAGTACCCGCTTTGGGCTATTATTTTTTTTTCTATTCTCGCGATTGCAAGTTCTGCCAAAACTTATAGCGACATACAACATTAGTGGAAGGCTAACAATCCGGAGTTTTCATGTGGGGAACCCTTGTCGAAGGCAGCATTTAACATGCTATACTGAAAGGAAAGGCGTTTACAAACCACAAAGGCTATGAGCGACAAGACACAGCATTCGGTACTCCTTCCGCAAACTGGTTTTCCCATGAGAGCAAGCTTGCCACAAAATGAACCGGAAATACTTGAAAATTGGAACAGCAGCGGTTTGTATCAAAAATTGCGAGAGAAATCCAAAAATTTGCCGAAGTTCGTTTTGCACTACGGCCCTCCATACGCAAATGGCGGAATTCACATGGGACACGCATTTACGGAGGGATTGAAGGACATTATCGTCAAGTCGTACCAAATGTCGGGTTATAATGCCGCATTAATTCCTGGATGGGATTGCCATGGACTCCCAATCGAATGGAAGATTGAAGAGGATTTCCGTAAAAACAAGAGAAAAAAAGAAGACATTTCAGCCATTGAATTTTTGTCAGAATGCCGAAATTTTGCCGAGAAGTGGATAAAAGTACAAAAAGAAGAGCTCATGCGCCTTGGAATTTGCGCAGACTGGGAACATCCATATAAAACAATGGATCCCTCCAGTGAGAGCGTCATCGTTGAGTGCTTTTTGAACATTTTCATGAAGGGGTATGTGCACCAAGGACAAAAGCCAGTAATGTGGTCTGTGGCAGAAAAAACCGCCCTAGCGGAAGCAGAAGTTGAGTACCACGACTTAACAAGCACGGCTGTATACGTTGCGTTTCCGGTAAAATATAGCCCCGTTGCAGAATTAAATGCGGACACGTCCGTCGTTATTTGGACAACGACTCCATGGACACTTCCAGCCAACAGGGGAATTGCATACCACGACGAAATTAAATATGCGCTCATTGAAATCCAAAATGTAAGCGGCCTGAAAGAGCAAAGCCTAAAGGAAGGACACAAAATATTGATCGCAAACGATTTGCTTCCGCAAGTATGCACGGCTATTGGGCTAAAAAACTTCACGGTGCTTAGAACTTTCAAAGGAGCTGACTTAGAAGGAACCACATGCCAACATCCATTCGATCTGTTCACGGAGCAAACGGACGCAGATCGCACATCGCCGCATGCTTATACATTTACGGTTCCTTTGATCAGAGGCAAGCATGTGACGACCGAAATAGGAACGGGGTTCGTTCATACTGCGCCAAGTCATGGTATGGATGACTTCATTGTTGGAAAAGAATTCAACCTACCGATGCCCGACATTGTTCAAGGCGACGGAACATATGTGGATGATTTGCCAATATTTGCTGGTCATTCGGTTTTAAAAGTAGATGATTTTGTTTGCGATGTCCTTCGGCAATGCAACGCGCTACTTGTTTCTGAAAAAATTGTACACAGTTATCCACACTCTTGGCGTTCAAAATCGCCATTAATCTTTCGCCTCACGAATCAATGGTTTTTAGACATTGATCGTATCCGCAAGCAAGCTTTGGAAGCAATAGACCGCGTCAACTGGTTCCCTGCACAAAGTAAGAACCGCATACGCGGAATGGTTGGAACACGTCCTGACTGGTGTTTATCTAGGCAACGTGTGTGGGGCGTTCCGCTTACGCTGTTTGTGCATAAGGTGACGAAAGAACCATTGCGAGATGAGCAAGTAAATGCTCGGATTATAGCAACGATCAAGGCGGAGGGAATCGAAGCTTGGCATAAATATGATGTTGATTATTTTATGCATTCGAGCACCGGCTCGACGAACCAAAACGCTGATTCTGAAGAGTTACGAAAGAAGTATGAGGATTATGAAAAAGTAACGGATACCCTGGACGTTTGGTTCGACAGTGCATGCACACACCAGTTTGTGTTGGAAGGCAATGAAGACGTCAAATGGCCAGCGGATGTCTATTTAGAAGGATCAGACCAGCACCGCGGATGGTTCCAGTCGTCGCTAATTGAATCAATTGCAACAAAAGGAGATGCTCCGTACAAGGCTGTTGTAACGCATGGTTTTTTGCTGGATAAAGACGGACAAAAAATGTCGAAATCTTTAGGAAACGTCATTTCTTGTGAAGATGTAATCAATAAATACGGAGCAGACCTGTTGCGGCTATGGATCGTAAATATGGATTACACGGAAGATATAAAGATTGGCGAAGAAATTCTTAAGCGCCAAGAAGATATATATAGGCGATTCAGGAATACTTTACGCTACTTACTGGGGTCATTAAGCGACTTCGAAGAGAAAGACACGGTGAAATATGACCGAATGCCAGAGCTAGAGCAGTACATCTTGCACAAAGTTATCGTTTTGAGTGAAAAACACAAGGCGTGCTTAAAATCGTTTGCTCTTTCTGAGTTTTATAGTGACTTGCACGTATTTTGCACAAACGAGCTTTCGGCTTTTTACTTCGATATTCGCAAGGATAGTTTGTACTGCGATGATGTGGACGACCTAAAGCGGCGCTCTGCGCAAACGGTGATGAACATATTGTTCAGGCATATTTCGCATTGGTTAGCTCCAGTCTTAAGTTTTACAGCAGAAGAAGCATGGAATTTTTATAAGATGAAAACACTAGAAAGCATCCATGAACAGCTTTTTCCACAAGCGGAAGCAACATGGTTCCGAAGTGATTTAGATGAAAAATGGCAAAAAATCCGTGCAGTTCGACGAGTAATAACGAATGCTATTGAACAAGAGCGCTCAGCAAAAACAATAACATCAAGTTTGCAAGCTAAAGTTGTGTTGTTTGTGTCGAAATATATTTCAGCATTGCTAAAGGGCGTAGATATGTCCGAAATTGCTATTATTTCACAACTGTCCATTCTGGTAGCTCAATCACAAGCAGGCGCAGTCACACTGGAAGATGTTGACGGCGTAGGAGCTGTGGTATCTGCTGCAGTCGGAACAAAATGTCTAAGATGTTGGAAAGTGTGCCAAGACGTGTTTGATGACAACTTGTGCGAGAGATGCCATCAAATTATAGAGAGGCATTCAGATTTGATTATGGATAGCTAACGCCTTTTGATAATGGTTAAATTTTGGCAGAAGTAGCTTCAATGTTTTTTTTTTGTTACCTTTCATTGTGGGCCAGGGGGAAGTATTTGAGCGTGATATAGAGCTATTTTCGGCTTTTTTTCTAAGCGTGACGTAATTTTTACGATTAGAGAGAAATTCGAATTTTCAGATTAGCTCCGTGTTAGCTCTAGACTGCGGCTATATAGAGAAGGAGACAAATGAAAAGACTTGTGATCATCCGCTTTTTTTTCTTGCCGTTTTTGGCTATCAACGGGCAACTGCACGCTGATCCGGCTGAGGGGAGAACCGTCCAAGCCGTTGATAGCGGAACGATTGTAAGCAAGGGCGAACAGATTGCAAAGCTGCTGTATGAATCGTTTGACGGGATGTCAGAAGATATATCAAAACAAATAGAGTTGCTTGGTTGGTGTATCAGCCCCATTCAGATTATGAATGACTCGCAAAGTTTATACATAGCAAGTGTGCTGAAAGGCCTTGTGGAAAATGACGAAATAAAAAAACTTCCGGAATTATATTTAAACGCCCTAACATTTGTGTGCTCATGGCTTCAATCCCAAGATACACAAGCTAAAAATGCTGCGGTTCGCGTGTTTTTAACTTTGCAAGAGTTAACGTGGGATGCCTGGGGGCACAATCACGCGCAAGAACTTGTGGCGTTTGGAAATTCGCTGTCAAAAGCCCTAGATGAAGTATCCAACGTCACAAAAGAGCAGCGAGAATGGTTAAAAGCGCTAATGGCGCGAATCGACAATCAATTCCCGCATGAAAAGCAATTTTCAAGGGACGCAAAAGCATGGAACGACATCGTTCCTAATTTGTGCAATCAGCAAAATGCCCCAAATGCTCAGCAAGACGTATTACACGGCATTGCGTTTTGCATTAATGTGCATGGACGCCGAGAACCAGCACTCAAGGACGCCGCGAATATTGTATGGAGCAAAGTTATTGAAGCAATATCACGCCTAATAAACGAATCACCTGAAACAACAACCGTCCCTTCACAAGGAAACAAAATGACCCAATCAACAAAGACTTCCAATGTTGGAAGAAATGTGAAAGTTCAAAAATCTAGCCGAAAGGTGAATCGGCGATGAAAATTCTTTTTTGTGGCGATGTTGTCGCGCGTCCAGGACGCGCTGTAATAAAAAAATATATACCTTATCTGAGAAAGCAATGGAGCCTTGACTGCGTAATTGTTAATGGCGAAAATTCACAACATGGATTCGGCTTATCTGAAAAAACCGCGAACGAACTATTTGATTCAGGAGTCGATGTCATTACGACAGGAAATCACGTTTGGGATTGCAAGGATTTGCTCTCGTATATCGAGCAAGAGCCGCGAATCATTCGCCCACTTAATTTTATCGAATCTGTCCCTGGACGCGGATTTTTTATAAATAAGACCCAAATTGGCAATGTGTTAGTAATAAACGCCATGGGACAAGTTTTCATGAACCCGCAGTTGGATAATGCATTTCCGATTATTCGCCAATTATTGAATTCCTATAAAATTGGATCGAATCAAATCAAAGCGATTATTGTAGACTTTCATGCAGAAGCAACAGCAGAAAAGATTGCGTTGGCATACTATTTGGACGGGCTCGTAACGGCTGTAATAGGAACACACACACATGTTCCGACTGCAGATGAACGCATTTTACCTAATGGTACGGCATTTATTAGCGATGTGGGAATGTGTGGAGATTATGCGTCTATTATTGGGTTCTCCCTATCAACAATCGGGCATCGATATTTAAAAAAAATTCCAATGATTGAGAAACCCGGACCGTCAACTGGACCTGCAACTTTGTGTGGAGTAATCATCGAAACAAATGACGAAACTGGCGCATGTTCGAAAATATCTGCAGTACGCCTTGATGGCGCAATTAATGGCACAATTAATGGCACAGGATCAAATCAAATTTACGTGCAATAATTCTGATTATGAATGTTTCAAAAGAAGTCGAATCATAAGCCATGAACATTGGTTACGCTGTTTTATACATTCATAAAATCAGCATCACCCCGTGCATCACCATTAGCGCTATGCCACAACCGGAGGCACATATTACCACTATGCGTAAATAGCTAAACTGCTTAAAAATCGTTACTGCTCGTGCGTCAAGATAAAGGAGCAGCGACATTTGTTCGCCTGAAAAGCTATATATTGACAGCCAAACGAAAGCTGATGTGCGTGCTCAATTCGATTGCAGAGTTGTTCTCAGATCCTGTGTGCGCGTTGGCATAGCTGAGTAGTAACTTGTGCAATTTTGAAATATCCTGTTTTTCAGATGAGAGTCCCCACCTGCTTCGATCACATTTTGGAAAAATCATGGACAATATGATATCATCTTATATATGGAATATGAGTTTTTCACGAATGCGGGCCGTCACAAACTAAGGACGAAGCACCGCCATGAAAAGATACGACACGCAGTGGATCGAATCGGAGCTGCGTCGCTCTATTGTGCCCCTGCGAAAGCAGATCTCGAGTAGATATGCGAAGTCTTGTTTTGATGATTTCTAACGAATGCGCAGCAACCCGCTTTTATTTTACTCGCTGGTTGTTTTTCATGCGGTGCGGACATTTAGGATACAACGAAGGCTCTGCATCGTGTTGCGTAAGTGTTGCGTCACCCAATCATAATTCATCGAAATGGAACGTTGTCCCAGCTCAGTTTTTTGAGCTAAACACACGCCGTTATTGCGAACTTAGTTTCGTTGCGGCTCAAAAATTAAAAAAAGAAACATATTTGGAGAATGCTTACTATGGCAAAGAAAATACTTGTAACTGCGTTAAACCCAGAAGAAACGCGCGTAGCAGTTCTAGAAGATAATGAACTAACAAATTACGATTCCGAACGATTAGGGAGAAAGCCCTTAAAAGGGAATATATATCTCGCTAAAGTTGTGCGAATTGAGCCATCCCTTCAAGCCGTATTTATCGAATACGGAGGAGATAAGAATGGATTCCTTCCGTTTACGGAAATCCATTCAGACTATTATAAGGTTCCTGTTGACGACGTTCTCGAAGGTGATGACGAATATGCTGCACTTCAGGATACGAAAAGTCAGGATGATCAAAATTTAGAAAGAGGAGAAGACGATATAGACCCGTTTTCGTATCCTGATATGCAACCATCAGATACGCCACATTCCTTAAATAAAGAGCATGAAAACAAGTCATTAAAAACGAAAAAAAATAAAAAACACCATTACAATGTCCAAGAAGTCATTCACAACAAGCAGGTTTTACTTGTGCAGGCAATAAAGGACATTCGTGGAAATAAATGTGCTGCGTTCACGACCTATTTATCTCTTCCAGGACAATATTGCGTTCTTATGCCAAATTCTGGAGGTGAGCGAAACGGCGGCGTATCCAGACGCGTAAATGAAGATGATACGAGGAAACGACTAAAAGACATTCTTAAAAATCTGAAAATCCCCGATAAAATGTCACTTATAATACGCACCGCAGGGCAAGAGCGGACGAAGGTCGAAATTCGCAAAGATTTTGAGTATTTAATGCGACTATGGGATGAAATTCGTGCCAAGACCTTAGAATCTAATGCTCCAATGCTCATCCACGAAGAAGCAGCCATTCTCATGCGTGTTATTCGAGATTTTTACAAAAAAGATATCGACGAAATCTTGGTAGACACGTCGGACGCTCACAAACAAACCCGAGTGTTTATGAAGCAATTGTCCCCTAGCGGAGTAAGAAAGGTAAAGCTATACAAGAACGCAAATATTTCCTTGTTTAACTCGTTTGATGTCGAAGATAAAATCATCGCAATGGTTAACCCGCGCGTTCCTTTGCCGTCTGGAGGGTACCTTGTTATCGGACCAACTGAAGCGCTTGTTGCTATTGACGTAAACTCTGGTAAAGCCACAAAAGAACGCCACATTGATACAACTGCGCTGAAAACGAATCTAGAAGCCGCTAAAGAAATTGCGAAACAGCTGCGACTAAGAGACTTGTCTGGGTTGATAGTAA
>JAISCJ010000128.1 GCA_031265645.1 Holosporales bacterium
CTTAGTGTAACTGGAGACCAAACATTGTGCTTGCTAAATAGTACTTCCTCATCGGCAAAAATATCGGGATCTGGTAGCTTGACTCTAACTGGGGAAAGCGAGTACGCCGGTACTTTTCATGATCCTGTTCCTTTTGTAATTGCAAAAGGTGCAAAGTTCACGATTATAGGAGGGGAGCGCAACTGTTTGGCCATTGGAGTAAATGGAATTTTGCAAATAAAGGATGCAAGTCAGAGGATTACATTACGTGGTGATGGAGAAGTCTACTCTGACCACGATGTTACGTTGGGCAGTAGTTGGGACCAAACTTATACAGGAACCTGGACAGGAAAAGGAAATATCATCAACGCAGAGAATCGCACATATACGATTGGTGGGGAATTTCAAGCTCATACGGGAAATATTTATTCATCCGCGGGATGTCTTGTGCTGACGAAAGACGCTGTGCTTGGAAGTGGTTTACTTCGCGTGACTAATTCTTTGTTAATGCCGTATGCAACGAAAAATATAAACGGTGCACTGGAGCTAAAAAATGCTATCGTGCGCACGTCCACGGATATGCAGATCACTACGCAAGTGACCGTTGAAGATGCTGCGACGTTTGACGTAATGGATAAAACGTTGGTTTTAGCGCGCCCGATTAATTGCAATGTTCAGATCAACAAAACTGGAAATGGTTCGTTGCTTTTATACGACAACTATGCTCAGCCGATTAGGCTTGCGGTGAATGCTGGCGATGTTGAAATCTATGGGACGTTGCATCCTGAAACACAGCTGGCGGTTACTGGACTCTGCGCAATAGAGCAACAGCAAACGGTTAAAGACCTAAGTGGAACAGGAACCCTTGCGTTGCTGAATAGCATAACTTTGCAGAGCCAAAACCCAATAGAGTTTGCTGGAACAATCATTGGCACGCAAAATTTGATTTTGGCTGAAGGGACAACGGCTTCGTTCACAAACGCTGCCTGGAGTGAGCTTTTTGTCGGCAGGATTGTCCTTGAGAAAAACAGCGTGCTGAATTTGCTTGGAGACCAAGTCATTCGTCAAATCAATGGTAAGGGGACTTTAAATTTGCAAGGTGCCAACTTGACTATGCAAATGAACGCAAATCAAAGCTTTTCTGGGACTTTTGAAAATGTCGGGATTTTGACATTTGAAAATATGGACGCTTTAACATCTGAAGACATATTTACATTCGCGATGAAAGAAAAGTTTGATTATGCGCAACTTGTCGTGAAAGGGAAGACCGTTTTGCAAGTTGAGTGTCCAGCAATTTTTGATAGGTTGCATGTTGAGCAGGGTGGAACTGCAATCTTTGCAAAGGTGGTATCTGGACGCGCATTGACCGGGAGCGGGGATATAACCTTAAATGAAAATCTATCCCTTGAACTGCAGCAAAACTGTATATTTGACGGGGATCTAAAAGGCTCGAAAACAATCAACCTTCTGGGGATGGGGGAGCTTACGCTAAATGATGCAAAATCCTTTACAGGATTGGTGAACGTTAAGAATCCTGCGTTAAATTTGGGGGCAAGCTCAACGTTAACAAGCCATGTGGTTGTTAATATTGATGCTGGTTGCGTATTGAGAATGAATTCGGATCAAAGCTTGTCTGATATAGTCGGTGGTGGTATAGCGGATCTGCAAGGGCATACATTGCGCCTTTTACAAAATACGGATTCTAGCGAGCCTTTTTATGGCGATTTCACGTCTGGTAAATTAATTATTGATTCGTTTACCCCATGGTCTTGGAGTGGAACGACTAAGGATTTTGACGGCATCCTTGAAGTTACAGCGCGGTCACGCCTTGTGCTGCAAAGCATCACTTCGCTTAAGTCGATTGTATTGGCTTGTAATGGCGAGGTTGAAACAACTGCGCCAATTGAGCTGAAGACGCTGCAAGGTACGGGGACACTCAAGCACTCTGCAACTTTTTCTGTCTTTGAAGATTCTAATTTTGCTGGCAACATCGAAGGAAAGGACCTATTTAAAGTTGTTAGTGGGCGCTTTGCTTGGCGCGGCGCCTACAAGTTACCAAGCGGGTTGGAGGTATACTCTGTGTTCGAGGCGCATTCAAAGCTTGATCAAAACGATCCTATCCTTTTGCACGATAACAGCGAGCTCAACCTGTTTGTTGACCACGAATTTGCAAATTTGCAGGGAACAGGTGTTGTTGACGCCAACAGAAAATGTGTTGCGTTCTTTGGTGAAGTTTCGTTTGATGGCAAAATACAGAATACTGGTGAAGTAAATATTCAAGGGAAAATCGTCATTAATAACATATCTGACTGCCAGCTTTTGAAAATATCTGAAAATTCATCACTAACACTAAATACAAGCACTGGATTGCAACAACTTGCATTGAGCGCCAATAGCTTATTGTCATTGAAGGCAGCTGAAACGTTCCGTAAGTCGTTAAGCGGCGAAGGACGGATTAATTGCAACGGAAACACGCTTACGCTATCTGGATTAGATGAAACATCTGAATTCAGTGGCGATATAGAGGAATGCAAGTTGGTTTTGGAAAATCACCATCTAGTGTTTAGTGGGCAGGGAAGGAAATATTTGATTGGAGAAATACACTTAAAAGGTACATCAATCTTCGACGTAGCTGATGTGATTTCCTTGAACGAGGAGGAATATGTTTTTGTCGAGCAAGATGCGCAATTTAATATGCAAGGGCGCCAGTGTATTAGCAAAACACAAGGCACAGGAACCATTAAGTTTGAAGATTTAACGATTCAGCCTAAAGATGATTTTGCCTTTGGTGGACAGTTTGTAAGCGAAAAGAGTTTAACCTTTAAAAATATTGGAGATTCTGCTCGTACTATTACCCTAGAAGGAAAGTCTGATTCGTTTGTTGGGGAGATTTGCTGTGATGGATTAACCATAGACATGTTGGGGACGTGCACCTGGCAGAACAAGTTGCTAAAGCTGCAGCATCAAGCCAACTTGATTATACATAATTCGGACACTTTGGGGGCATTGTCTACAATCGTAGTCGCAGGTCAAAACACTTTAACCTTAGGCGAAGATCTTTTGAACTTGCGCCAACGCGTACTTCTTTCCAGTGGTTCTGAGCTGATTGTTGACGTCGGCGAATATACTGGTATGCTTTCTGGGGATATCATTGGGACGTCCATACTTAAAAAAGTTGGCTCTGGCGTCCTGAATATTGGCTATGACAGTGATTTTTCAGGCAATTACAACGTAACAAGCGGAAAACTCTGTGTAACAAGCGATATGACTCATCGGTTTGGTTTTAATATTGACAGTGACAGTTCAGTCGATGTTACTCAAAATGTTTTACTGCACACCTTGACCGGAACTGGATGCATGGATTTGTCCGCAAACGCTAATGTCAAACTTTATGTTGCAAGCGATATCAGCATTAACACTTCGATAAACAATGGAACGCTTGAAATGCTGACAGACACCGATGGGGTAAAGAACGTCGAGTTTGAGGCAAACTTGTATGCTGATACGCTGATGGTTGGCAATAATGTTACTCTTCATGCGTCCCGTTTGCACGAACATGTGAATGCTGACATATTTGGGGCTTTGAATTGTGAATCGCAGTGCTTTATGAGTTTAAACGTAACTGGCAAAGTTACTGCGAATAAACTGAGCATAATTGGAGATAATGCAAATTCAATTCTGCGTGGGGAAGTTAATGCCAATAGTATTACTTATCGTAATAGCACAAACGATACGCTATTGGGGTTGTTCGACGGGGTTCAACTTGAGTCATTGCAAGTAGAGCAGGGCGTTGCCTTCATGAACAGTACTGCAAAAATTGGGAATGTATCAGTTGACAAATCTGGGGAGTTCTATGGTGTTGGCGAACTTGAATCGCTTACTTTTTCGGGACTTGTTACACCAGGGCGTTTGCAAGACTATGTTGCTGAAGGGGAATCTTTGTTTGGCGCGCTTCAAGTTAAAAATGTCTCGATTGGGCACAGTGCAAAGTTACAGTGCTTGCTTCCTAGTCGTAATGAGTCTTTTTACGGAGGTCTGCACATCAGTGAATCGATCGAAAATTTGCAAAACCTGTCAATTATTTTGACAGCAGAAACGGTTGACGAAATTAAAAATCAAGCGTGTGTACTAATGACTCTTCCACCGCAACGAGTGGCAGAAGAACTTCCGCACATCGATTTTAATGCAGGAATATGTCCTTTGCTCGAGTCTCCACAGGATTCGTTGCAACTGACGGTGGTTCAAGATCAGCTGATTTTATATGCTGGGGATCTCACTCTTAAAAAGTGAGATGAGACGTAAAAGTCGGGATATTCTTGTTACTGTTAATATTCTACTAATGTCTGTCTCCGCCAGATTAAAAGATTAACATAATTTAAAGACAAGAATCGACATACATTAGTAGAAGATTAATATCAGTAAAAATAACATCATAAAAACCATTGGAGCTCGCATTACGCTTGAGCTTGCGACAAATAGTCGATGCGCTGAGGCCAACACGTTCGGCAATGTATCGAAGTGAGAAATTGGTTGCTTTTAGTGATTCTCTCTACCCGACCGGATCCATTTTAGCTCTAACGGATCCTATAAAGATATGATGGGCGCCATATTTTGGCGCAAATATTGTAATATATACTATCGGCTGCATTGTTGTTGATCCCTTAATACACAGTGTGTAATAATAGTATTAATGGATAGTATCGGCGCGATGTTTGATGGAGTTATTTCTCGAAATATTGATGAAGATTGGGAAGATAAAAGAACTTTTATTTCCTCCAGTTTGTGCTTTTTGTGGAGCTCAAACAGAGAATTATTATTCGTTGTGCTCAAATTGCTGGTTTTCAATTAAATTTGTAAACAGAAATGTTTGCCGCTATTGTGGAACTCCTATAAAAAATGGTATGTCAGAAAAGTATAATTCAACTACGTCGAGCCAGTGCTGCAAAGAATGTAACAGAGTTGGCGTATCCGTTGACCCAGACATTGCGGCCTCCATTGTTTACGATGACTTTTCAAAAAAATTTATATTGCGAATGAAAGAGCGCAACGATCCAAGCTTGGCTTTAGTTTTTGCTAAATTTTTTCATGAAAGCGATTTTCTCGATGTTGACTTTATTATTCCTGTGCCAATTCATCCTGGACGGCTATGGAGCCGAACATATAACCAGGCGGCACTACTTGCACAGGGAATAAAATTTTGGCACCCGGGATGTCCTGATATTGAGCTTCACGCGCTAAAACGCCATAGATATACGCCAAAGCAAAAAGGGAAAGACGCATCTGCGAGAGCCAGAAACGTTAAAGATTGCTTTTCCGTTTCAACTCGACGTAGGGCCATGCTTCATGGAAAGCGGATCGCAGTGCTAGACGATGTCGCTGCATCTGGATCAACTTTGATTGAATGCCGAAAGACATTATGCGAAGCCGGAGCTCAAGAGGTGCGCTGCATTGCGTTAGCGAAGACTCAATAGCCATGATTCGTTAACATTCTTTAATATTAACATTTTACTAATGTCTGTCTCCCCAGCTTGAAAAATTAATATAATTTAAAATCAAGAATAGACAGACATTAGTCTACGCTTAATATTTGCTCCCTGCACGCTCCAAGCTGTGACGCAAGTTAAATAGGGCAGACAAACATGCCGTATTGCTAGAACATACGAGAAGATTCCCTACACTACCGACGAGTAGACCTTCAACGATGCGCCTCTTCTTATCGCAGCACAAACGCGTTCTCGCCAACGAGGGCGCCCTTTCAGTCGAGTCCATGCGGCCCGACGTGAGCAATCTCGTTGGGACAAGCACTCAGCGCACCCAGCGCACCCAGCAGGACGTTGAAATAAACAGTCCTCCTCTGGTGCAATGTCACAATTTTCCGAACTCTCATCCACAGAAATTAGTGAAAAAGACAACGCCACCGCGCAGACAGGCAGAGCGACTAGGCTAATCATGCAATTTGTGTTTTTTTGTATTCGATAAAGAGGATGATATCTAGCGCGTATATGATTGTCAATAGGTTATTTAATTCCGAGAGTAGGTGCCCGCAAAGATGCGTCGTCTACTCTCGTAAGCTTCATATATGGTTCCCATATAAAACCTAGGTTTATTTCAGGGCAAAAACTCTGACAAGCAAAGGGTTTTTCCTATGTGTTTCAGATGGGACATGTCGATACTGGACTTTTTTAACCTCTCCTCGGCAGCGTCGTTAAACCTTTGGTTTTCTGAGAGCTTGTCTCCTAATTTTTGAGAGGTTTCTACAGGCCCCTATGTAATTTCTAATTGCGGTTCTGTGGAGCGCTTGTCGCAGTCGAGTATAAATGATATCAACTCAGGAGTTCCGTAAAGTGCACCATCAGTAAACGTAAGTATTTGTC
The DNA here is from genome assembly GCA_031265645.1 of Holosporales bacterium. Taxonomy (GTDB): domain Bacteria; phylum Pseudomonadota; class Alphaproteobacteria; order BNTO01; family BNTO01; genus JAIRNK01. Next base: position 6,354 of record JAISCJ010000128.1, read on the forward strand.
GTCCCGGCTCTTCTCTTGTCTCAAAATCAGGCTGAACACCGTTGCATTTGAAAACGACCAGTAGAGCAGTAAGCGAATGCTCCCAATTACGATGTTCTACATGACTATACAATACAGGAATTTCAGCTCTTCCAGGTTTGTTTTTTTGAAGAACGAATTGGCATGAAACCTTACACCGGTCACCCCATATAGCAAAAGGGGTGTCTATGAATTTTAGAATGGCTAATATATTTGCATATGAACCGGATGTTACCGTCTGGCCCTCAAATCGAAATACAAAATCATCCATAAATAAAAGTCCATTCGGACGCAAAAGGTCGTACGCCTGAACCAAAGTTCCCAAAGGATCGACTAAAAAACGAAAGCACAGCTGGGAGGCACAAAGATCAATTCTATTGGTTAAAGAATATTTTTCCAAACGTTCCGATAGTCTCTCAAAATTACAGTGTTTTATATAGTGTATAGTACATAGCCCAGCTTCTTGTTGGTCAGGTCCTTTGGGGTTTTCTTGTTGTAAATTAAAAAAAGATACGTGAATTTGTCTTTGGGCGTACTCATTGTTAATTAAATTAACTAAATTTTTGCTGATTAGGCAATTGCGAGCACCTATGATAAGTACCAAAAATTCATTTTGTGTTGGATGGGAATCGATATAGATTCGCAATGCGATTGACAATTTTATTTTGCAAAATCTATACTCAGCGTCTCCATCGTACCCCGAGCACCATCCGCCTCCCAAATTCCACAGATCTTGATGGTAAATGTAGTCCTCCTCTATTGCCATTTGTACGCTTCGTGGCCTATATATCCAGTTTAGTCGTGTTGGTATTATTTCCAAGTCCCTATAAAGGCGATATAAAACATTTGCAATAGAACATGTGCTCGTTGGTCTATCATCCAGGCTTCGCGCCTTGTGTTTGTCATTTGCCCCAGGGCGGACCTCAGTTTGTGCCAGACCACTTCTTAATCCTCTTTCCTGCATTTCATCTAAGCTTAGTGCCTTCATACTCTCAACGGATGAATGACTCAAAATGAAGCCCCCGATAATAAAACAACGCAATGAAATTCTAAACACTTTGACATCCTATTTGTAATTAGTTAGAGAATAGTATCACCTGTTTGTGCCATGTGCAACAGAGCAGCTGTGTCGACCAGAGAGAAGCTTAACCTAAGACACGGTATCTAAAAAAAATGCTCACGTGCAAAGATGTTAGCTATAACGAATTCGTCCATAAATTCATGTCATCTATTCGTGAATGATCTTCATCATCGCAACTCAGCACGACTGTGTTATACTGGATGCATTAGAAAACTCATAACAATCTAAAGGAGGTGATTAAGGTGGAAGTTTCAGTGAGAGACAATAATGTTGAGCAAGCGCTACGCATTCTGAAAAAGAAAATGCAACGTGAGGGCGTGTATCGCATAATGAAGCTGAAGCGGTCGTACGAAAAACCTTCTGTTAGAAAGGCACGCGAAGCTGCAGAGTCGTTACGGCGAGCCAGAAAGTTGTGTCGACGTCGTTTCGGGACTGCGTAAGAGTTTTTCCCGTTTAATTAAGAAAACCAACGCCTTGCATCAATAGTGGATGGTTGGCGTTGTTTTTGGTCTTTTGCTAGGGATGTTGTATTGTGGTTCAAACGGGTCATGAATGGGCCGCGGATGAATCTGTCTTTTGTTTTTGCGTTAATGACGGTGTTAGTGTCCAATATAGGGACAAATTCGGGCTCGTCTAGCGCAGAAAGCCCCAAGGAAACCTCTGAATCTCCGACTTTGCCATCTCCGGAAATTGGACCTTGCTTGGTGCTTCCAAGTCCCAACGCTGACATTCCCTTGGTAATTCCTCAGCAAGACTTAATTGGCAGTGAGCGTTTTGTATCCAAAGTAAAGAACCGTTCTCAAGAATACGTTTGCCTGTATAGGGATGGTGCAGTTGTTCGCATAACACGGCTGAACAAGGACGTCGCAGTTTCAGGTGGCATTCTAATCAAGGGGCTTTCAACTTCGGTTAACCTAAGATCCATAATGATTCATTCGCCAGATTCAGCGACTACTAAAGAATTTTACGTGAATGCTCCATCGGATATTCAACGAGATCTGCAAGTTTCTGCCTTTGGAGATTTGGATGACGACGATCAATGGCGCATTCAATTTGCAGTTCAAAACGTGAGCTGGATGGCGTACCACCAGGTTAAACTATCGGAAGATGGAGCGTATGTTGATTATGCGTGTCTTTTCCACATAAATAATCAATCAGGAATTGATTTGAATAATGTGCAAATTATGTTTTTAGATGCTGAAATGCCTACTAATTCAGAAATGCAGGACTCGGATCATTCTAACTCAATGTATGGCTATATGCACGATGCCGAGGAAAGCATTCCTTCCGGACAAGAGCGCACAATTGTAATGATCCAGAGTAAGCGAATTCCTACAACGAGCATGAATGGGCTTTTTGTCGGAGGAGAATACTTGGGAAAAATGAAGGACGTGAAGCGCCTAAATATTGAAAATTGGATAACTTTTCCTAACACGACTGAGGTGTCATTGGGCAAAGCCCTGCCTAGCGGGCAAGTGTACATATACAAATCTCGAGGTGAGTTTATTTCGTGTCCAGGCATCTCAAAAATGCATAGCGTTAGCGTTGGAGGAGATGTAACAATCAAGATTCCGTCACGGGCCAATAACGGTCCCTATGAATACATGCACGTTGATGCTCAGCTTACACAAGTATCGTACAGAACATTGTCTCAAACACTATCAGAAGCAGAGTATCGACTAGCTTTGAAAAATTCAAAAGATGTTCCTGTTTTGATAAAAGTTACAATAGATGTGGGCCCATCTGCTTCTTATTCGGTCGAGCGCTCCAGTATGAATTACGAAAAGAATAAAAAAGGCGAAGCTTATTTTCTTGTGGAAATTCCCTCTAGTGGCTCAAAGGAACTTCGGTACAAGTTGACTATACGAACCCGAAGTGTAGCAGCTGCATAGCAGTTTTATTTGATTGCGGGCTTTGAATACAAAATCCAATAAATAATGCACTATATAACTGACATGGCAGATAGATGCCGTTTTATAAACAAAGAGCAATGTGAACAGATATTAGCAAGCTTAATATTATGCTCTGACACTGCGTTGTCGAGATCTTTCAACGTCTGGAAGTCCAGAGTTTTTTTTATTTATATTTGCATTGGTCGTCGTTAACGATTTTTAAATTTACCTATTGCTATCATTAATTAGTCGGATAGCATCATAAATCATTTTGGTGCAGTATTTATAATGGAGGAATCAAATGTCTGTAAAAAATAGGAACTCTGTATCGTTTTTGTTTGGGGTAACTGCTGTGATGTTTTCTTGTTCAGCTATAGATTCTAGGGCTCAGAATGTCGAAACGTTTGCCCAGGATGGGGGATATAACAGGCTAGAAGAAAGCAAAAGAGCAAAGGCGCGACAGATAGAGAATGATCGTATTGCAGAAATTGAGAAATTTGACAAGTCTAAATTGAAATCTGTTGATACGCGTGAAAGCTCAGGCATCTACTATGCTCATGATCAGATGGTTGACTTAGCTATAAATAGATATAGCGCGGCTCTCCACAATTTTGGCGTGGATACTATTCAAGGCCAAGCACTGAGTGCAGTTATCGATTCATTGAGTTCGCTATCGCGTACATACCACTTAATGGATCGTCGCGCAGGCGTGTCGATCGTTATAGGTGATTTAATAGAGACTGCAGATCGTTATCTTGCAGAGCAAACTGCTGGTTGACAGTAAGCGAACGTAGTGTATTATCCAAAATTGCTGAGGCTTCCGGTCTATTCGTTTCGATTTGACAGAAGCCCCAGTAATTTGCAAGAATCTTGCGTAGTGCATGCTGGAATAGCTCAGTTGGTAGAGCAACTGATTCGTAATCAGTAGGTCGGAGGTTCGACTCCTCTTTCCAGCATTCCGCCGGCCCAGGTGGCGAAATTGGTAGACGCGCTAGTTTCAGGTACTAGTGAGTAATACTCTTGGAAGTTCGAGTCTTCTCCTGGGCACCACGGTTTTCTCTAAAATTTGCGGACTTATTTGATTTATCTATTGCAGCGTCGTATGCTAACATTCTCGTATGTTAAGCACGGATGCAATTCAGTGCATATGAATAAAACGTCTGCCAATAGAGTAGCGCGATTGCTTGCTGTAATTGCGATTGCGGTTTTTACTGGGTGTACAACAAAGTCAAGAATAAAAGGCACACGCGAGTTGCTGATTATTCCGTCAGTTTCGCTTGTGGAAGATAAGACTTTGTTGAATCAGCCTATTGCGCTTCCCCCTTGCAAAATTAGCGATGAACATTTGCAAATGAACGAAAGCTCGTCTCATGAGGTTTCACACAGCTGCTTTGATGTAGAGTCAGCCGAATTCCTCTGGAATGCAAACGTTGGATGCAGCATAGGGGATAGAGAGAGATTGCGCTCTAATCTCGTCGCACATGGCGGTCGGCTATTTGGAGGGACAACAGAAGGCAATGTTTTTGCGGTCGATTTAGCTACCCATAAAATATTATGGCGTACAGATGTCGCATCAAAAGTTGACGATGTTGCAAGAATTGGCGGTCTTGCGATCTCTCGCAATGGGGATATTATCGTGGCAACATCTGCTGGAAATGTGTTTCTACTAGATGCTCAGGATGGATCTCAAAAACAAAAAGTTTACGTTTCGTCTCCAATTAGGTCCGCGCCTACAGTTTCTACCGATGCGATATTTATCCAGGGAAGCAATAATTCTTTGATTGCGCTAGACCATAACTTAAACATTTTATGGAGCGTATATGAACCTTCTGAGAGCCTATTATTTCTGGGAAATGCATCTCCTACAGTCAAGCATGGAATCGTCTTTGCTGCGTCTTCGACAGGTGACTACCGCGCATACGACGTAAATACGGGACACGAGGTGTGGTATGACTATATGACGTCGCAGTTTTTGGATGATACAGTCGGAAACTTGCTGCACATATATGCGTCTCAGGTCGTAAGTGGAGATTATATTTTCACGTTAGGACACGGAGGACGCCTCGTCGCAAACATCGCAACATCTGGTGCTCGAGCGTGGAGTGCCAAATTTTCTGGGTTGCATACGCCAGCAGTCATTGGCGAATGGTTATTTACAACGGATGACAACGGATGCGTTTACTGCATAGAAAAGTCGACTGGGAAAGTTCGTTGGACTGCAGCGTTACCGCTAAACATAGACCAAAACAAACCTCAGATGTGGACAAATCCCATTATTGTTAGTGGTACGGTATCAATCGCAACTGAATATGGCGACATTGTGTTCTTCGATGTTGCGGATGGACATGTGGTTCGAATTATTCGTTCTCGCGCCAAAGAACCATCAGCAGCGATTATTGTAAACAAACACTTATATGTTTTGTCCGGGACGGGTTATGTCTATACATTTGGGTAAGGTCGTACTGTTAGGCCCTCCAAACGTCGGCAAATCAGCATTATTTAATAAACTGGCAGGAAAGCATGCGGCAATAGTTTTTGATATGCCTGGAGTGACGAGAGATTGTCATGAAACTAGGATACAACTTCCGGATGACTATCCTGCGCGTAGACAACGAATACGGCGTGTTGAACCAAAGTTACGCGGTCCAGAAATTACATTAGTAGACATGCCGGGCGCGCTGAACACTTCGTGGGATGCCAAAAAGGCAATCTCGGATACAAGCGAATTGTCCAGTGATTCTGATTTAGACGCAGCCATTCAGCGCCAGATTGTAAAAAGCGTGAGTGATGCTGATCTGATTTTGTTTGTCACGGCAGGAAACGACGCTGTTCCAGAACAAATGTTTAACAAAGCAAGAACATTTGGCAAGACGATGCTGTTCCTGGTTAACAAGTGCGATTTGATTTCTAAGAACACAGATTTAAGCCAGATATATAAGCTTGGCGCAGAGCCCGTTTTCGTGTCAGCAGAGCATGGAATTGGAATATCAGAGCTGTGGGAATTAATTGAGGCGTCATTGCGCCAAGAATTAAATGCGCCTGATGAGGAAGATGATTCGATCCTCATTGAAAAAAATGGCCAAGAAGATGATTTTGATGATGAGAATGAAGAAGGGCACTCGGCGAAACGGCAAACAAAGAAAACGAGAAGCGTGCATTCAAATGAAAAAGTAAAAATATCCATCATTGGACGCCCAAATGTCGGAAAATCTACGCTTATAAACGCCATGCTAAACAGGGAAGCTCAAGTCACAGCGAATGTTCCTGGGACAACGAGAGACACCGTGGAGTATGACTTCGAATACAAAAACCAAGGTTTTCTAATCTCCGATACAGCGGGCATTCGGCGCAATGCGAAGGTTGATTCGCGATTAGAAAAAATAAGCGTGAGTCATGCGATTAATTCAATAAATTTCTCGCATGTTTGCATTTTGGTAATCGACGCGCTTGAGCTTGAAGGCACTGACTACAAAGAATTTGTCCAGCAAGATTTGCTACTGGCGTCAAAGGCGGAAAAGGAAGGACGGTGTGTCGTGATCGCACTAAACAAGTGGGATTTAGTCAAAAACAAGCGGTCACTGCGCCTTAACATTGAAGAGTACATTCGCAACAACAACTTGAAATATATATCAGTGGCGCCAATTTCAGCCAAAAGGAATGAAGGCATATCAGGTTTGCTTGATGCAGTAACTATCGCCGCCAAAGAGTGGAACACGCGGCTTCCGACTGCGCGAGTAAACAAGTGGCTTCGGGACTTTGTGTTTAGAAACCCGCCACCAGCGACATCAATCCGCAGGTCCAAGCTGAAGTACATTACTCAAGTAGGAACGCGTCCGCTTCGCTTTGTAATATTTGGAACAAAAATTGACGACGTTCCTAAGAACTATCGCCAATTTTTAGAAAATCAACTTAGGCAAACGTTCCAGCTTGATAAAACTCCAATTCGCATATCATGGCGCCAACAGGAAAATCCTTACATAAAAGATAGGCGCATGAGATGACGGAGGATAAGGACTTTTGGCAAAATTTCGTTCGCGATGTAAAAAAGATCCCCCACGACAAAGTTGCTCCGAATAATCCTAATCCCCGCAGAGTTGAGGTTAAGGCATCTTTGACTCAGCACGTTTCTGAAGAAATGAGCCGAGTAGACAATCGATCGTTTGGAATAGAAGCGCTTTCGAAGAAAAAGAAAAGGCAAATTGTATCCGAAGGAACATTGGATCTGCACGGCTTTACGAGAGCCGAAGCTGAGCGCGAATTGCAAAAGTTCTTATACGTTAGCCAGTATCATGGCAAGACTTGGGTAAAGGTTATTACGGGAAAAAGCGGCATCCTGAGGCAGGATGTTCCAGAATTGCTTCAATCAAACAGTTCCTTGCTGAGTGGTTATTCGGAAGCACGAAGCGACGACGGAGGTTCTGGCGCGATTTATGTTCGGGTCCGGAAAGGAACCCGAGGTAGAGATTAATTTCGCGCGGACAACTTAAGCTCGATATTCAAAAATCCGTTGTGATGTATGTAAGTGTCACTTGCTTGAAATGTGTCCGTTCTGATATAAGAAAGAAGTTTGTGTTATTATTGTAATGGGTGATTGTGTCGAAAAATTTATTGCTATTTTTGATGGGCTCGTTAGCGCTTTCGGGCTCATTTGTAGAATTAAGCGGCATGCAAGATGTTTACAATCTTAGCGGTCTTCCTCCCGATCAGGTGTATTCCTTCAATGGACAGCTAGCTTATGGGGGATCTACAAAATTGCCTGGGGGATCTACAGAATCGCCATACGACGATCCTCAGCCAGAGGATTACCCTCCAGCTTACCCAAGAATCTTTGAGCCCGCTCAAAACAATGACCAGTTAGCCGTTAATTATCAACAACAAGCACCACATGACATTCATGCGTGCTGGAAGACAGGTACAGGTGGTTTTTTAGTTGGCTGCGGAAGTGGCTGTGGGTTTGCCGTCGTAACGTGGCTTTTATGCAACAGCGTCCTATAGGTTCGCTGTCAGCAAAATGTTATTTTATCAATGTTTGCATTTTTGATTGAATGCAGACTTATCTTTCGCAAGATTTAATGAGATTGAATTGTTTTTTTTATTAGGAATATTACTATGTCTAAAATTTTACTGATATCTTTTGCATGCGCATTGTCGTTATCGGGATCATTAATGAAGCCGCATTGTATGCAATACACTCAAAATGGTCAAACAAACGTAACCAACCAATACCCTGAAAACGGAAATGAGGTCCTGTACATTATTATATCGCCAGATGGTAGCTCATACCCAACATCGCCAGATGGTAGCTCATACCCAACAGCGCCATACGCCCCGGTATACCCCAATCAAAATCCGGTATATCCCAATCAAAATTGCGTTTCACAAGAAAATCCCAGCCATATTTGTGTGGGAAATACATTGGCTTGTATTACTGGCTGCGTATTAAGCGGCCCAACACTACTGGCTTTACTATTAGCGCTATGCTAAGGCAAACGTGAGTGTTGTTTGCTTAAAAGTTATTGACTTCAAGCCGTACATTTGCGACTCCACGCTGTTGTTTGTTTTTTTTAAAGGTGTTTTTATGTCTAAAAATCTATTACTTCTTTTTTCCTGTGCTCTCCCACTTTCATTTACAACGCTGAGTTGTATGCAAGATAGCACAGTCGATCCTGCAGCGTTGCATGAATCCGCACAAGGAAGCCAGCCATCCATGATCGTATTCGCGGCTCCTATCAGTCCACTGCACCAAACGTTAACGTCCCCAGAGTTACCTGAAATGAGTAGACCACTACTCTCCCCAGGCTCTGGCGAACTAGGCTCTGGCGAACCAGGCTTTAACGTAGCATCACCTGAAGGGAGGCAACCATTCACCTATAACGGACGAACCATTTACTTATCACCAGATATATTTAGCTATATGGAACTATTCCAAGAATTCTATGACATCCAGAGTATGTCGCCGACCCATTATCCAACACGACAAGAGTTCAAGCATGATGGGTGTTGTTGTTGTGCCGGATTTACCTATGGAGTATTCGTAGGATTTGGATTAACCTTTTATTTCTTGGTATAAATCCAGCCAGTGGAAACTTAAATACGATCCCTGGAGCATGCCTCGTATAATGCAATTGCCGTTGCCGTTGTTACGTTTAAGGTTGAAAACTCTGCTGACGTAGGAATAAATGCTGTGAAATCACATAATTCCTTTGTCAGCCGTCGTATTCCAGCGCCTTCGCTTCCCATAATCAATGCAATTTTTCCACTGAAGTCTAGCTCTCTAATCGACTGGCTCGAATCTTCAGCTAGACCGACACTCCAGTATCCAAATTCTTTCAGTTGCCGAATGCCATCCGCAATGTTCGACACAATGCAACGCGGGACGAGCTCTAGCGCTCCTGATGCCACCTTCGCAATTGCGCCAGTTTCTGCTGGAGAGCGCGCACGTGCCATGATGAGCGCTCCCGCTCCAAAAACGCGACATAGACGAAGAATGCTGCCCACATTTTGCGGATCAGTTACTTGATCCAACACAACAACCAGGTCCATCTTTGAACTTTTCACAATGCTAATTGGTTCTGTAAGCAAAGGATGAGCTTGAATAACTATTCCTTGATGGACTTCGTTAACCAAGCTGTCCAATTTTTTCTTGTCTGATATATAATATTTTTGGGGAGCACTGATTGATGCCACAAACGAAGTGTCGTCCAATTTTCGTCCAACGCTTTCCGTGCACCACACGCGCTCGACCTTCCTGCGAGGATTGCCTAGCGCTGCGAAACATGCATGAAGCCCGTACAGATATACCATGCTCTACAGCTCGCCAAATTAGCTTATTCCGAGTGAATCTTCGTTATGCATACGCAACACGCTCAATTCCGTAAGATCGCACGCCGTTAGGGATAGACACGTCCACTTCGTCTCCCTCACGCTTGCCAATGAGCGCTCGTGCCAACGGGGATGTAATGGACAACAATCCCTGTTTAACATCTGCCTCATCGCTTCCTACAATCTGGTACTGTACAGTCTCCATTGTTTCATTGTCGATTAACACTACCGTTGCTCCGAATTTTATCTCATCTCCACTAATTAATGAGACATCTATTATCTGAGCTCGTCCGATTTTATCTTCAAGCTCAGCGATCCGCCTTTCTATAAAAGATTGGCGTTCTTTTGCGGCATGGTACTCCGCATTTTCAGACAAATCCCCATGGCTTCGAGCTTCAGCAATTGCTTGAACCACATCAGGGCGCTCTACTTCTACGAGGTTTGCTAGTTCAGACTTCAGGGATTCATATCCCTTGGAAGTCATTGGAATTTTTTGCTCACTATCAAACACAACTACTCCACCGTTCAGGCGCATAATGCTGCATTGTATTAAAATTGGCGACTTCTCACAACATAAACAAAAAAATTGTTTGCAGGAGGGCTATCAAATGACTGCGTAGGTGTACAGTTTACACGGATTTTAGAACTTTTTTACGCGGAAAAACAACTCAATGTAAAAATTCTCAAGTATTCCACCATGACGATTTCCTAGCAATACTGTAATTATTTTTCATATTCATCATCTTATCGAAGTCCATACAATTAAAATAAGTTTTTTCCTGAAATATTCGTAATCCCTTCGTGTCTCATTATATTTAGCGCAGCATCAATACATATAGAGAAAATGTATGGATTTACTCGCTTTACTGTAAACTCTTCTCTAATAGCATGATCATTTATATAGTGTGATTTATCCTCATTAGACCAATACGCCCTAATATAATCTGCTAATTCGTCTGTATTAATTACTTTGTTTGTTATGTAATGTCGTCGATAAACAGCCGGTTTTGCAATGAGAATCTACCTGCTTACAACGAAACCTTTCGAGCATTCTGTTATTTCTTCAACGACTTTATCTGTTCAATGGAAAGTCCGGTAATTTCCGATATATCATTCAAAGAGAAGTTTTTCTCTAACATCCTCATCGCAGATTCTTTTGCTTTTGCAAGCGCACCTTCAGCTTTTCCTTCAATTCTTCCTTCTTCTTTTCCTTCTTTTTTAGCAACAGTAAGTTCGCTATTTCTATCGTTGA
>JAISCJ010000032.1 GCA_031265645.1 Holosporales bacterium
CGCAACACCCGAAGCGCGATCTCACCACGGTTGGCGATTAAGATCTTAGAAAACAGCTTCATTCTTTAACTCTTGGCAATCATTCAGCAATGACCATTAATGGCTCATTGTATTCGACAGGTTTTTGATCATTAACCAGAATTGCAACAATTTTTCCACCTTTTGAGGCTTTTATTGGGTTAAGCACTTTCATAGCCTCAATCAACAGCAAAATTTGTCCTTGGGAAACCATGCTTCCAACTCGCACGAATGGCTCAGCACCAGGCTCTGGAGACATGTACGCCACGCCAACCATGGGCGATAACACGGCACCTGGGTGGTTGCGCCAATTAACCTCTTGCGTATGCGCCTCTACATCGGGCGTTTGAGACGCTGGAGCGATAACCACGGGCGGAATGTCTGCTGAACGAGTCATGTGGCGAGACATATATATACGGCGACCATCCTCCTCATATTCAATCTCGCAAAGATCATTGCTAATCAAAACCTGAGCAAGAGATTCTGCTGTGATTTCGTTCTTGCGCACTGAACGCGCGCTTCCGTGCTCGCCAGTAGGCCTCTTTCGCATCCCTTCTGACTCAGCGCTTTGACGTCCTTCTGACTCAGCGCGTTGGAGTGTAGATTGGTCCTCATTTGACGAGTTGAACGAGATCCCGGAGTCGATGTTCGAATGTCGGCGGTCTGCAAAAGTTTTTACAGCGTTTGTAGAAAATTTATCAGGTTCATTGAATGATACTGCGTGTCTACGGTCAGAAGACCGGTCAAATTGGCTTGAGGACGCTCCACGCCTGCGGTCAATAGACCGGTCAGATTCGTTGAAAGATACAGCACGCCTACGGTCAGAATATCCGTCCGATTGGCCTGAGGACGCTCCACGCCTACGGTCAGGAGACCGGTCAGATTCGTAAAAGGACGTTCCGCGCTTGCGCTCAGAACCCAATTCAACTCGTGGAATGGGTACTCGATTCGTGGCTCCTTTAGATACGCTTGATCTTGAAGGACGTCTATTGTCTTGAAATTGGGGCTTGCCTTTAGAGCGTTCAGTCATTGTAATCGACATTCAGTTTCCACAACTGAAATATAGCCTTTTTCAGACATAGCAGCAATGCAATGAGGCCTATTATATTTTTAATACGGGCGACCGTTACAGGCGATCGACATTTAAGCAGGATTTGCACCAAGTCGCAAACATTGTGGACATATCCCAGCTGAGACACACAGGATATGGCCCTTTGCTGGGATTTCGGGATTAATAATCCTGCAGTTTATACTATAGCCCTATTGAAAGTTAAGGTTTTATACTATCAGACTGTTATATACCCCCAGACTATTTCTCCAATGTTTTACGCATCAATTGGTGCCCAATCTGAGATCTCATGCGCTCCACCTGGTGTTGTGTTTTTTCATCACGGCAAACAACAGACAGCCAGCACAATGCCAATAATACGTCCTCGGGTGAAAGAGAGGATATGTCAAATGATATTCCTGCTTTTTCTGACGAAGAATGTGGTTTTTCAATTTGATCACGAATTGTTGTCTGCTGCTGCGAAGATGAAACCAACTTTAATCCAGCAGAGCATTCTGTCGCTAATCCAGCAGAGTATTCCGTTGACTGCTTTACCGCAAAAACTTTTCCGAATGTTTCGCTATCATCTTTTTCATCGCACGGTAAAACTTTTTTTGCACATGCTTTAGGGACTTTCACCGTATTTTTTTTACTTGCAATCGCATAAGATTTTTTCCATTCCTGTGTAGATGGATCCTTTTCAGCAACTGTATTCAAATATTTGCTGCTGTTTGCGCATTGTATTTTCCTCGCAATTTCTTCAAAGTTACGTTCAAAAGAACTCATTTTCAAAATCTTCGCGGATACTTCATCGCAATGTGCCTCGCCGCTTGCTGAACTCTTTGACGCAATCTTGCGCTGATACTCCTCCATGAAAATCTTAAATATGTCCCCCAAAGTAGGCGCAATCTCTGACAGTTTGCTACAAAGCAGCGAATGGGCGGGTTTTTTTTGAAGCACATTTTCATAAAAGCAAATGAGCAGAGCTAACTGAGACAGAAGGCTCATAAATGATGGATCTAAGTCTTTTTGAAGATTTCGCTCAACTTCAGCTGCGATGATAAAAAAATTTCGAAGCAAATCATCATAGCTGATCTTCAACCATGTGTTATTTTTCTGAGCCAGCGCAACATTACACTGTTCAATCAATGGAAACAGGCGTTTAAGCTTAACATCCAAAGATGCTGGAAGTCGCAGCTGCGCAAGTGTAGCATCATTGATTTCCGCACAAGCTCTAGACGTCAACAACGCAAACAACAATCCCCAAAAACGCATTTCGTCCCCCCAACAGTACATCCCCCTAATTCATTAAAGCACAAATGCTAATGAATTTTACGATGAATTTTCGTTTGTATATTACGCTAGAAAGTAGACGACACGCATTACGGCACCCGCTCATCCACAAAACCAAACGTTAGTGGAATGTTAATAGCATTCTGCAGGACGGAGGACAGTTTCATAGTAGATGAACATTCACAATCTTCGAGTTACTTTTTACAGCAAAGTTTTGTAACATTACCGTGTCGATATTCACTTTCGAGGGCACTTTGTCGCCGTCCGTTCGCAATTTTTTGATATGGTCTACATTCTTTCTTACATTATTCGTTGGAGTAAACTACGTTACCGAAACGGGAAATAGAAAGATTGATAATGTACTGAGTTACTCGCATTTTATGGATGCCGTTAACTCTGGACGAGTAACGGAAGCAGTCATTCAAGGGGCGAATATTTTCGGAAAAACGACGGATGGAAAGGATTTTTCCACATGCATGCCCTATCACAACCCTGGGTTGCTTAATGAAATGATGTCTCGTGGGGTGAACGTTTCTGCAAAACCAGTGGAGCAAACGTTTTCTTTCTGGGGATTTATTATTCCGTGGATTCCGTTAATTTTTCTCATCGCGCTAGTGCTTTATTCTTTCCGGCAAGTCCAATCTCGTGGGGATCGCGCCATTGGATTCGGCAAGTCTTCGGCAAAAATTGTCGAAGAAAAGAATGTAAAAACGACATTTGATGATGTAGCTGGCGTGGAGGAGGCTAAGAAAGAACTTCAGGAGATTGTTGAATTTTTAAAAAATCCGTCAAAATTTCAAAAGCTTGGAGGAAAAATTCCTAAGGGGGTGCTATTAATTGGTCCTCCAGGAACAGGAAAAACGCTTCTCGCTCGTGCAGTAGCTGGAGAAGCAGGCGTTCCATTTTACAGCATTGCAGGCTCAGATTTTGTCGAAATGTTTGTTGGCGTAGGAGCAAGTCGTGTTAGAGATTTATTTGCTCAGGCAAGAAAACATAGCCCCAGTATAATATTTGTGGATGAAATCGATGCTGTTGGACGAGATCGCTCCAAGCGTGGGATCGTAAACGAAGAACGCGAACAAACGTTGAACCAGATGCTAGTAGAGATGGACGGCTTCGATGACACAAACCCAGTAATAATTCTTGCTGCGACCAACCGTGCCGAAGTGTTGGATGCCGCGCTGCTTCGGGCTGGACGCTTCGATCGCAGGGTAGTTGTTCCATTGCCGGATCTTCAAGGACGAGTTGAAATATTGAATGTGCACATCAAGAAGGTTTTGCTTGACGCAGACGTTGATATTAATATCCTTGCTCGCGGCACACCTGGCTTTTCTGGCGCGGACTTGGCTGGCTTGGTTAACGAAGCGGCGTTAGTCGCGGCTCAAAAGGGAACATCAACCGTTAGGATGACACATTTTGAGTACGCCAAAGATAAAGTAATGATGGGGTCCGAGCGACGATCTAGAGTAATGACAGAGTCGGTGAGGAAGCTGACCGCTTTTCATGAAGCTGGACACGCCGTTGTTTCAATTTTCACTCCAGGCTCCGATCCTATTCACAAGGCAACTATAATTCCTAGGGGCGAGACTCTTGGCATGGTAGTAAGTTTGCCAAATGATGACCAGTTTTCGATTTCATTTGAAAAGCTTATTGCTACGATAATGATGACGATGGGAGGCAAAATTGCTGAGCAAATGGTCTTTGGCCCAACGTTTGTCACAACGGGCGCGGCTTCAGATATCAGGGCCGCAACAGACTTGGCCAGAAAGATGGTTACTGAATGGGGAATGAGCGAGCGACTAGGCTTTCAGTATTGTGACTCGAGAGAACCCTATTACGGCACGCGTGAGCTCTCTGAACATATGTCGAAAATTGTGGATGAAGAAGTAAGTAAACTGATCACGGATTGCTACGAAAAAACGATTGCCTTGTTAAAAGAACACGTGAAGCAGCTATATGATCTTGCTGGCGCGCTGTTAGATAGAGAGACGCTTTCAGGAGAAGAAGTTCAAGCGGTTTGTAACGGAGAGCTTTTGCGTCCAATTGTTCAAGTGGTAGAGCAAACAGAACAACCTGCGGACGAAAAGAATGAAGAACCGATTGAATATACTCCACCGAAACGTATTCGTAAAAAGCGCGAAAGTCCGCGCGAACCAAAGGATTTATGACATCAATTTTTGGAACGGACGGAATCCGAGGGCGCGCCAATCAGTGGCCAATGACGCCAGACCTTGTATTGCAGGTCGGCAGGTCTATTGCTTTGCGTTTTCGACATGATGCGCCATTAACAACGGCATCCGCATATAAACATTTTAATCCATATGTGGATCATGCGAATCATCAGTTTACAGTCGTAATTGGAAAAGATACGCGCCTATCCGGCTATATGATTGAATCAGCGCTGGTCGCGGGGTTAGTAGCAGAAGGCGCAAATGTAATTATGCTCGGGCCAATTCCTACGCCAGCGATTGCGATGTTGGCTCGCTCACTTCGCGCGGATATCGGAATAATGATTTCTGCGTCACATAACCCTTACTATGACAATGGGATCAAATTTTTTGACTCAAATGGCGTAAAGTTTTCAGAAGAAATTGAATGCGAAATAGAAACCATTGTGAAAGAACTGCTGAGTTGTAATTCTTTTAAACAATATCCCATCCGAGATTGTGGCAAGTCCATGCGCTTGGATGATGCGGCTGGGCGCTACGTCGAGTTTGCAAAAGCCACATTTCCTTCCTCGTTGAGTTTGGAGGGAAAGAAGATTGTACTGGACTGTGCGAACGGAGCTGCGTACAAGGTTGCGCCACGAGTGTTTTGGGAGCTAGGTGCGTCCGTTATTTCGCTGGGAGACATGCCAAATGGACGCAATATAAACGAGGATTGCGGCGCACTCCACCCAGAGTCGCTGCAAAAGTGCGTGCTAGAAGTTGGCGCAGACGTAGGCATTGCGTTAGATGGAGATGCGGATCGGCTACTGCTCGTTACGAAGAAAGGACAATTTATAAATGGAGATCAGATTATTGCCTTAATTGCATCGGAGTGGAGTCAAAATGGCCCCAACGAAAACGAGCGAAACATTTCAAAGCGGCTAAAAAACGGCGTCGTAACAACATTCATGTCAAACATTGGTTTGAAAAAATATCTTGAAGGGTTGGGAATTCCGCATATGGAAGCTGACATTGGTGACAAAAACGTATTTGCGTTAATGCAAAGCAGCCATTGCAATTTAGGAGGCGAGGAATCTGGGCATATAATTTTAAGCGATTACACAACAACAGGAGATGGAATTATTGCTGCACTGCAAGTTCTTGGAATTGTTCAGAACCGCAACTTGGATGATGTTTTTCCAGTATTCGAACCATATTATCAAATAATAAGCAGTTTTAAACTGAACGAATCTATGACAGATGAATTAATTTCGAATTTAAAACATGATTCAGAGACGTCCTTAGGGAAGGAAGGGCGCGTTGTTATTCGAAAATCTGGAACAGAGCCTCTTTTAAGAGTTATGGTCCAGCATAAAAATGAGCAATTTTCGAAAGACATCTTCAGCAAACTGATCGTTCCAGCAATTACACATTAACATTTCTGGGCAACAAACATTTTCCGATTGGCTATAAAACGCTAACTCATAGCCAACAATCCGATCCCTAGCAAGACGCGATATACGGCGATTCCCCAAAGGCCATGTTTTTGGGCAAGGCGCATGAATACGTGCAGAGATGCAAACCCCAAAGGGAACATGACTCCAAAGTGCAAGACAAGCGTAGAGGCTAAATGCGGATCATAAAGCGCCCCACTTTTCCAAAAACTTCGAAAAAAACCTAAGGTTCCAGTTGCAATCAGAGGTAGAATTCCGCATATGAAAGATACGCGAA
Source organism: Holosporales bacterium (assembly GCA_031265645.1). GTDB lineage: Bacteria > Pseudomonadota > Alphaproteobacteria > BNTO01 > BNTO01 > JAIRNK01. The sequence continues at coordinate 6,238 of JAISCJ010000032.1, forward strand.
TGGCTGTATAACGAGATATTCCGAGAAATCTAGTTGCTGTAATGCATATGCCAAGGCGACTAACTCCTGGAATGTAAGACAATACGTGAGCCAGCCCGAGGATTTTTCCTACACGCGACGGACGCACCTCGTCAGGCAATCGATTTTTTTCACAAGAATCAGGCGTGTTGGATGTGGACGCCTCATCAAGCAATGCGCGCTGGCGCCCTTTGACATCAGCCCAACCTAGTAAGATTCCAAAAACAATGGAATTAATCGCGATCAATTCGACAGATGTTGGAACGCTGATTCCAAATCCTGACACCAGCAAACCGACAAGGGAAATTGGCGCAACACTCCAAAAGAAAAATTTAAAATATTCTTCATTGCGAAAATTTTGAGCGCAGAACCTACGGTTTAATGAAAAAAATCGGAGGAATGATGCAATGAAGCCCCAAAATAGTTTTAAAATATCCTTGTAAAAATATAAAGCAAATACAAGTCCTGGGACCAAATTAAGGGCCATCGCATCAACTTGCGAAATTTGATGTTCTTTTAAAAATTTTGAAAAGAAGAACAAATGCGCGGAAGAGCTCACTGGAAAAAATTCAGTAATCCCCTGTATAACAACAGACATAGCCGTAGAAAAGTGCATTAACAGGCCTCAAGCAAATTTTATAACGCTATAAAACCTTATAAAGTGTTACGAACTATGTCTATTGTTTAAGCTTTTTACCTTCCACGAGTGGCTGGAAGAGTCAAACGTATATAAGGCCGCTTCAGCAAATTCAGGTTCTTGCTGAATAAACGCAATAGACTCTTTGCCATCGGTCTTTAGCCTCGTGTATGTGACCAAAAAATGTTTCTTTTTCAACAGCGCTGGCATCATGGCAAAGAATTCGTCTAATCCTGAAATTTCTTTCCCGTCTACTTTGCTGATTTGCGTTATTCCGCCGTACCACTCTTGCGCTTCTTCTGGATGAATCACGTCGTGAAATGACGACCCGGATTCCGCGGCAATGGCAAAAATGTGTTTTTTCTTTTCGCCATTTAAAGCTTTCATTTCATCTGTTGTTTCAAAAAAAGAAACGCCTGCAAATGATAATATTTTTACGTCATCGAATCGTGATAAAGCTTTTGGATAGATATAAACAGAAGTTAAAACCCCATTTCGATACACATTAGCTTTCAATTTTTGTGTGGAATGCTTTTGAATGCAAACATCTAGCAAACTCAAGTGAGGGCCAATTTGCGTTCCCTCTACGCTGACGAGAATGTCTCCAGGTTGAACCCCTTCCAATTCCACTGGTTCTTCAAAAGCGGACATTTTTTTCTTAACGCACAAAATTTTACTGTTTGCTTCAGGGAACTGTTCGTTGTAGGTTTTCGCAAAATCATCAGAAATAGATCCAGCTTTTATAGCGTGTTGAGTACTCATATATGTGAGTAAAAAGCCACAAAAACACCGAGTTATCGTTTCGCCCTTTTGCAACGCCTCTACAACAGGCTTGACATATTTTATAGGGAGAGCCGCCCCTGAAACAAATTTTCCGCCATAAATAAGCCCGATAACTTTTCCATTGCTCAAAAAGACTGGCGAACCACTTGCACCACCTGACGTAATGCCAGAAAACTGAAACGATTGCTCCGGAAAAGGTCTTAACCATAAAGTGCTACACGTATCAAAAATGGTTCCTGGATACGTAGAAAATTCATTGCCGCTTGTGTTCCCCATGGAAAAAACATTGGTATTAATTTGCGGTTCTTCATCGCTCATTTCCAAAGCTATGCATTGAGAAGGAATGTCTTTTGGATCAACAGAGAGAACCGCAATGTCATAGCAAGGATCTATGTATTCTATTTTTGCTTCTGTTGCGACTCCATTGCCAAATTTAACTTCAAAAGAGCAAGCCGCCTTCATTGCACCAGCAACGTGTGCATTTGTTATAATAAGTCCCTTTTCTAAATCGACCAAAAATCCCGTGCCTGTCCAAGATTTACCACACCAATAACTCCTTTCTAGTACAGCGTGCGCTTTGACCGAAACAGAAACAACACCTTTACGAATCATGTCGAACAAGTCTTGCTGCGTAATTCCATCCTTCAGCACAGTCTTTATTTCAGGTGATTTCAATTTTTCGGGCGCCTTCAATTCTGGGGTAGCAAACTGAGTGCGTTCTTCCTTTGCGGGTAAAGATGCGCGATTTTGCTCATCCTTTCCACAACGGCATAGAAGCAAACTTAAGATGGCAAAGTAAGCTAAATTAAATCTAGCTGTTTTATTTTCTTCTATCATAATTGCCTCAGATCAACCCCATAAACTAAGTATACAGTATTCAATATAGGTATACAACCTTATCTTATTAAGAGCGGGAATCGAAACTTTAATATTCGTTCAGTTGTATTTAAGGTGGACTTTATTAGATGGAGATAAGTCGCTTCCGATAACGATTTCCGCAAGATTCAATACTGCACTTTTTACAAACATCTCACGTGCCGCCTGGCTCATTTCTTCCAATACGCGAAGATTGTTGTGCAGTTCCAATAACACAACACCAAGAGCATTCGGCGAAAAAGCCTGCTCTTGAATCAAAACGGACGCACCATTCGCCTCAAATTGCATAGCATTATACAGCTGGTCTCCATCTCGCGAACCTTTCAAAGGAACCAATACAGATGGCAATCCTCTTGCTGCAAATTCTGCTAGGCTAGTTGCCCCTGAACGCGAAATCACTACATGCGAACGGGCCAAAATTTCGTCGATGTCCTCAAAAAATGGTGCGAGCTCTGCTTCAATTCCGTTTTGCTTAAATAAATTGCCGACACGTTGAATATCATCTATTCCGACTTGCATAGTGATATGAACGTTGACGCCTTTAAGCTGTTGCATCGCATATGGAACAACGTTTGCAAACAAATGTGCGCCTTGACTTCCACCCACAACAAAAATGCGCAAACAATCCGTGGGTGCTACGTAAGGCACGTTTGCAAGCGCAGAGATTTTGCTACGAACGGGATTTCCCGTAAATATTTGTTTGTGTTTAGCTTTATCGTCTAAGTTTACAACGTGGCTAAACCCTGTCGTAATTGCACTGGCTTTGCGAGCCAAGATTTTATTCGCACGCCCAATAATTGCATTACATTCGTGCAAAACAGACCGAATGCCCAATATTTGCGCAGCGAATACAGTTGGAGCAGATGGATAACCGCCAAACCCAACAACAGCACGCGGGCGGTGAAAAATAAAAAAAAGAAGGCTTTTTAGTCCGCAAAACACCAAACCATTTACAAATATGAACTTTTTGAGTTTGCTTCGCCCACGTTTTATTAAAAATCTTATAAATGGCAAACTCGTAAATGGCAATTTCGAACGAAGTTGCCGCTTGGGCGTTGATTGACGAAAATTTGAAACAATCACCCGATCAAAACATGATGCCTGCACCCATTTGGCTGCTCGCTCGTCTGTGAACAAAACGACCGTACCACCCCTGGCTTTTAGCTCTTGAGCTAAACTCTCGGCAGGAAACAAATGCCCCCCTGTTCCTCCAGCCGCTAAAACGTACAAATTTTTCATTTTTATCTGTTCTTCATCTTTTGCCGCCGTTCTTTCCTCTGCTCAATTGTGGTCAAAACGATTGCCGATACAATAATTATTACCCCCCCAAAAATGGTTGTCCCTTTCGGCACTTGTCCAAACGCATAATATCCTAGAAGAAAGGTGAACAACATTTCTGTGTAGCGCAAAGGAATAAATCCAGATATATCCGCAATTTTAAAAGATTGATACAAGCAAAGTTGCATCAAGTTTCCGTTTATTCCAATTATTGTGACAAGCGCTAATTGCAAAGCAGATAAAGGCTTCCACACAAGAATTGCAGGAATAAGAAAAACAAGCGACGTTCCTAATCCGAAGTAAAACAATATTGTCAAAGCATGTTGCTTTACTGATATTTGGCGCGCAATTAAGGTCATCGCGGCAAATGACAAGGCGGACAATAACGGAACCCAAATCCAAAGATTAAATGTTTCAATGTCTTTGTACGTGATGACGACAATGCCTATAAACCCAATGATTGCACAACTCCAACGAGCAAAATCAATTTTTTCCTTAAAAAAGATTGCAGCCAAAGGAAGCAGAACTAATGGTTCGCTAAACAATATGCAAGTGTTCTTTAACAGTGGAAGCTTAACGACGGAAAACGTCACCGCTCCAAGTGCAATCGCCCCAATCACAGAGTGCACAAGGTGTGTTAAAGGAACTCGCGTTTTAAAATATAGAAGGCCCTTTGGCAGCATGAACGGAAGGACAGAAAGCACAGTTACAACAAATCGGCAAAAAGCAATTTGTATGGGGCTGATATCCTGTCCAATATAAAAGGCAAGCACATCATTCAGCGAACTAAGAAAATTCAATAGGGTGAGTAGCACTGCAGCCCCTAAGTAATTTGTCCTACGTTGCGAACAAGTCTCTGACAAAATTCATCCCCGTTCAAAAACATTCATTGCCGAACAACTCACGACTTCGCCCACTGCGTAACGCACTGAATAACATCTTTTGAGCCTGTTTTTTTAGCAAACGCAATTAATTGAGATCCATACACTTTTTTGTCAACCTTACTAAGTACGCCTTCTATGCAGTTGATATTTTTTAACTCAATGGACTTTTTACAAAGTTCAAACCAATCTAAACAAAACTTATCTTCTGGAAGAATTTCATCTGGCAACCATACCTCGTGTTTAATCAGCACCATCATCTGAAATTCTGAGCGTGCTATCGACGGTTTTATAGGGTTAACAGCTTTCATAAACTCTATATAATGGATTCCTGTAAAATCGATATTGTTCGCCTTGCAGTATTTTTGCATATTCATGATGTTTTCAAGAAAATCATCAATAAATATAATTCTGCGAGGCGTTTTTTTTACGTGCGCAAGAAAAGCGGCGAGAGACTTGTCTTTAGATACTGCACCAGAGTAAATAATTCCACGGTCAAAGACAGACCCGCCTTCAAGCGACGTATACGACATTCCTGGCCAAGAACGGGGAAAATCATAATCAAAACTCTTAAGCGTGGTATTCCGCCATTCAAGTGGCTGTGACATTCCTGGAGCTGGGGTTGAAGGAAAAGCCGTAATGACTAAACACGCGATACCTTTTTCTTGTAACTCCGCAACAAGCCTAGGCATGCCACGGTTAACCAGGGACACAGGACTAGCCCCCACAACAGTCTGGCTCATAGACAGGCTCTTTGCTTTATCTGCGCTAGGAAGTTCTCGTGAAATAATACGTCCAAAATCATTTCTGAGAACGCCAGTGGCTGAAGGATTTCTGGTAAAGACTCCAATATTCGCTGTCGTTAATACGTCATCACAATCGAATAACACGAGAGTTCCCTCGTCGATCGAATCTAGAACGCGTATTATAGACGAAATATCTTCTGCCGTTATAATTTCATGCACGCTATCTCCTTTTCCGTGATCAGATTTTTTCTCAAAGCTGAGAGAACACCACCCATTCATGATGCTCGCCTTTTTAGCAGGTTGAGCATCAGAAGAAAAACCCCATCCATTAAACAAACATAACCACGCAATAAACATGGGAGCAAATCCCAGCTTATTTTGCGTTCCAAAGCGTCGCTCAAACATACAAAATCCAATTACAAAAGTCATGGGGGATTGTAACAAAGAGCGAAACCAGCAATCTATTTAAATTTTACAGGGAATGAAGGATAACGCGTGCGTTTTTTGAAACAAAGCTTCAGCTTATGCGGGATCAACTATTAGCTTTCACTAATATTTGTTCACATTGCTCTTTGGATAGTGTTATTAATATTCTACTAATGTCTGTCTCCGCCAGATTTAAACATTAACATAATTTAAAGGCAAGAATAGACAGACATGAGTAGAAGCTTAATATTATAGGGCTTGGATATATGAGAATGTTAATATATCATCATGAATTCGCTTCAAGGCGTTGGCTATCAACAATATTTCTCAATAATTCAAATAGCTGAGCCATCGTTTCTGTTTGGTTCAGTTCAATGAGATCCCACTCCGCAAGGCGATTCGCTAGATAAAAAGCAGATCCCGTTCTGAATGTTCCATTTCCAAGCATGCTGTATCTCTCCGTAGGAGAGATTACAACACCATTACCTAAATACGCATAAATGTGTTGTACCATCGAATCAATTTGCGACAAAGCGTCAGAAGTTTTTGCTGACCCACCGTTTATGATGCTTGATAAATCTGTTCCTATCCATGTAATAGACAGGCCTTTTTCTTTCGTGCACTGCGTAAATCTCTTAAATATTTCATTTGAAAGAGAACCGTCTTGTTTAGAGTACATTAGGTCCATCAGCATTCCTGCAAGAGATATCTCGCGAGAAGACAGATACAAAGTCGTACGTTCCAAATACGAAACATTTTTCCCATCATCTGTCCTGTCAACACCGCAGAACGCAATGCTGAGTGCTACTCCTGGATGAAACTCGGACGGATACGAAAACTCTGAAGAACGAGTTTCATGACGAACAGAAAAAGTTTGTTCAACGCAATAAAAACCCTGACTACCTAACAATGCCAACGCCACTACGAATGATTTTATTCGCATTTTATTTTTCCTAAATAAGACTTTCCCTTAGGTTACTTTACCTCATTGACCTGTGCGCCATCAACATTATTGAGAAAATATGCAAGATTTTATTTATTATTGCATATATTAAAGAGATACCGCCAGCGCGAAGATTAACCCCCCGTAATATATGCAGGGGATATAAAACTTTCACTAGAATATATAAAACGCTGGATTACTTGAAATATTGATATCAATTCTGACATTCAATATAAATAACCGTTTTATACCGGGGCGTTGCATGGTACTCTAAAATTAGGACGTGCCAAAAGTGGAAACTGATGAACGGAAAGATTAAAAAGCTATATGAGCGAGCAACAAGCGGCGACGTCCTCGCGCAAAACGAGCTAGGCGTGATGCACTCGCGAAATGGAGATATTGAAGATGCAATCCATTGGTATACAACTGCCGCATTGCAAGGACTTCCAGAAGCTCAACTAAACATTGCAAAATTTTATCTTTATGGATTGGGCGTTGAGCAAGATGCAGAAAAAGCGTTGGAATGGCTGCACAAGTCCGCCGAACAGGAGTTCGCTATAGCTAATCACAATCTAGGGCACATATATGTCGAAGGGGAATGCGGAATAGAGCAAAATTTCGAGAAAGCGTTCCACTTTTACTCGAAAGCAGCTGAACAAGGTTGCGTGGATTCATTTTATTCAATCGCTGTTATGTATGAACAAGGAGAATGCGTAGAGCAAAGTGATACTGAAGCACACAAGTGGTATTTAAAAGCAGCCGAAAGCGGAATAGCTAATGCCCAATATGCCGTAGCCTCGCAATATGCTTGTGGGCGCGGAGTTGACATGAACGTTGTAGAAGCTTTCAAATGGTGCCAAAAGGCTGCGAACCAGGGATTACCAGAAGCTCAGTACAATTTAGGATTATTGCTTTTGGGAAATGATCCAGAAATCAGACCGAATAAAAAACAAGCAATAAAATTGTTTGAAAAGTCCGCCGCACAAGGGTTCGCCCTTGCCGAAGAAGAGTTAGAAAAGCTCTTAAAAAGAAACACTTCGACTGGTTGGGGGCGCAAATTATGGTACATTTCTGTAAAGTTCCTTAGCAAAAGATAGCCTTTTATGGATGACTGTTACCATTGCCATTCAGCAAATGCCGTAAAATGCGAAAAAACTGGCATAAGCTCAAATGAAGAAAAGTAAGTCCGGGGAGCCGTTTGTCGCCAAAGCGCCTCTCTTTGATCAATTGACAGCAGTTTCAGATTTTGTCGGTGATTCGCCCGGAGTTTGTTTGTATCTGAATAAAGAGCAACTTCTTCAATCCATACAAAGAGAAATCTCCGATATCTTAAACGCGCGTTCCTCATTTCCAGAGGATGAAATTGAAGCGATAATACGCAGTTCTCCTGATGAATCTTCATTTTCTGGAGTCGAAGGTTTAATGGGAACCCCAAATAGCAAAATTGTGTTTCCAGAAGGCGGAGATGGCTGGCCGGCGTTCGCAAGCCAGTGCGAAATGATGATACGTATGTACGAAACGCGCCTGAAGAACCCATCCGTAAAAATCGATTCATTTGAACCATTATCTCAGGCGTTTTTATTAACAATAGCAGGATCAATTTCTTTAGAAAATCTCAGAGAAAATGTATCGTTCTCCGTGTATGTTGCAACAGATAATGCTACGTCGGATTGACGGAAAAGGCATGTACGTTTATCTCGGGAGCCGCCAACGGTGTCGTACCAGGGCGCTGGCGTTTCCGCTATCACTTCCTGATTACACCTCGCTGCGTTTTCTTAACTCCAATATGTAATTCTCTGCCTGATTTCCCACCCCCTCACTCCGTTTGTGGAGTTTTCTCAGCGTTTTGACGCTGGAGAGTTTTTGGAAGAGGAAGTTTGAGCAAATTCAGCACATCATTCATTTTTTTAAGCAGGAGTTCTGCTAACTATTTATTAACGCGCATATGCAAATATATATTCAGGGCAAGCAATGTAAAAACTGTCTGTGCTAAAACTATTCTCCATTGCCATATTCATTTTTCTAACATCGAGTGCGAAAGCGTCGGGCGAGCGGTTTTACACTGTACAAAATTGCGAAAATTGCACATCTTTGATGAACTTATTGCAGCAACTTGTTCCTCTTGCTAATGCAAATTACGAATACATAGTTGACGTTTTGCGCGAGCCTGGACAATTTAATCCTGAAGGAGGAACGTTCGTGTTTGCGACAAAGACTATGAGCCAATTAATTGAGAATGTAAATAATCTATTTTTATTGATCAAAGAATCTTCATCTTTTAGTTTTACAACACGGCGTTTGTGTAAAATTGGCGGTGATTTCAATTTTCGAACTACGTTGTTATCATCTGTAACGGACTTGCTTAATTTAATGAATGCGGTATGGGCAAGACCGCCAGTAGAAGAGTTTTCAACGTTACAGGACATCGTTAACGCATTAATGCCTTCAGCAAAATTTAAAGAGCAATTACTAAACACATGCACCAGTTTTCTTTTATTAGACAACCTGTTTAGTTCTCGCTTAGAATTTCTTGAACTTTTGCACAATTTGTTCAGTGTCCTGACGCGGAATTGCTTATCCTTAGGAGAAGCACTAGAAATGTGTAAAATTAGTCATGTCCAAGTGCCAATAGATCCAGCAAATTTAAAACAAATCACAAACGGTATTGCAGACGCGATTGTTTATGGGCAACAGCTTTGCGGTCAAAATATAAAAGAAAATCTTGATACGGCAATCGAAAATCGTCAACGATCACCAATTTTTATAAAGGATGGAGCACGACTGGCTATTATTCCTGGCATGAACGATGAATTATTCGTGGAAAAGGACGGAACGTTTTATTATCCGCAAAATGTATTAGAATTGGATACCGAAACGATGTTGCCAAAGGATAATCACGTATGGATTGAAATGATTGTTTATGACGGCATTGTAACATCCCCCGAACGCTTTAAAGGCGCCCCTGGCCCTGTTATAGCAAACGTTCCATTTTTATCCCTTTATCATGTTGTAAATCATCATATTCAGGAGTCATACAAAATGATAACTGCAGTGCAGAAAGGGTTCCGTCAAACAGAAGTTCAGTTATTAGTTCCATAAATATTAATATTACACTAACGAACATCTGCGTTTGTATCTTGTTTTACTTATCTCTAATAAACGTACCGATCAAGCCGATCACCAGATCTACAAACTGTAAATATTAACATTCGACTAATATATGTCTCCGCCAGCTTAAAAGATTAACATTATTTAAAGGCAAGAATCGACAGACATTAGTAGATGCTTAATATTTGGGAGATTGGGTCAGCTATGCAAAAGACTGGCCCCCTCCCATTCTATCTTCTCCTGGCGTTATTGCGAATCGTTTTAGCAAAAGTAACGGCATATCCAATTGTCGACAATATTGTCGTGATTACTATTATTCCTGCTAGCCATATTAATGCTACATCGCCTTTAAATCCAAATGATTTTTGGCATAGCCATACAAACGGAAAAAGCAAGACAAATCCCGTATTCACTTTGCTTACAACTGATGGCGCGATCGTAATTTTAATTCGAAGAAAGCGCAGGACTCCAATCCCTGAAAGGATGCCAACGTCGCGTAAAATTACCAACAAAAATAAATATGAAAATTCAGCTCGCAGCGGAATATAAGAACATAGCGTAAGAAGCTTATCTGCAACTGGATCCACTACGCGCCCGAATAGCGATTCACAATGGAGTTTTCGAGCGAGATATCCATCAAAAAAGTCGCTAACGCTTGCAACCCAAAAGGCGCACGTTGCCCACACATACATGCGTTCACATGCAAAATAGCAGACAAGCGGCGCCAAGATTAGTCTTAGCGTCGTCAAAGCATTTGGAATCGCTGAACACATCATGTGCACAATGCTATAAAAAAAACACATGTGCCGTCAATTTTAACATCCTTGAATTTCTAGTTGATTAAAGAAAAATTCAATCTCTTTGGCCGCCGTTTCAACCGCATCCGAGCCGTGAACGCTATTCATGTCAATTGACTCACCAAATTCCCTGCGAATCGAACCGGGTGCGGCGTTGATTGGATTCGTTGCGCCCATAACATCTCTATACACGCTTATTGCGTTATCACCTTCCAATACTTGCACAATTATTGGACCTTTAGTCATGTTGTTGCACAAATCTTCGTAAAACGAGCGTTCTGCATGAACTTCATAAAACGCAGCAGCTTGCTCTTTTGTGAGGCGAAGCATCTTTTGCGCAATAATCCTTAAGCCTGCAGCTTCGATTTTAGCATTGATATTCCCGGTTATGCCCCTGCGCGTTGCATCGGGCTTTATAATTGATAATGTTCGCTGAAGAACCATCGTATACACATTGTAAAAGCAACCTGCCTGATTGTACTCCAAGTTCGAACGATATTGGTCGATTTTTTACACAGTAGACCTGTTGCAAAAGTGAAAAACTGTCATATATATATTTAAGAAAGGCCTCATTAGAGCTAAACTGTTACTACTCGTGCGTCAAGGAAAGGAGGTTTAGATATGAAGGCATAGGCCCTTCAGCAAAGACAGCAAGATGATTTGCCAAACCACCACACGGTGCTGGCTTGCGAACGCGACTAGTATTAACATTCTCATATATCCAATCCCTATAATATTAACGTTCTACTAATGTCTGTCTCCGCAGCTTAGGAATTTAACATAATTTAAAAGCAATAATCGACAGACATTCGTAGAAGCTTAATATGGAGTTGAAAATGGGTGTTTTATGCGCACCCAATGTTTTTGGGGTTGCTGTGTTGTGCCCAAAATTATGATACCCTCGAAGGGAGTAGGCTAGTCGGTTAGTTCGCATGGAACGGTTTTTAAACCCAAGAAACGATTGGATGTTTAAGAAAACTTTTGGTTCAAGGCCAAATAAGGACATTCTTATCGATTTTTTGAACGCTGTCTTT